>NZ_JAALEF010000024.1:0-26809 GCF_014145245.1 Dietzia sp. B44
CTGAGGTCGGCGGCGACGACGTGCCACCCGCGACCGGAGTAGAGCGCGGCCGTGGCGGCACCGAGGCCGCCCCCGGCTCCGGTGATGACGACGACGGGGGTGTCCGAGGCGGAGGCGGAGGTCATACCGCCGACGGTACCGGCGCGGCGGGGCCACCGGCAGGGGCTTCGGCGCGGGAACCGGTGTATCGGCCCCGCCCGGTCAGGTACCGACGGCCAGCCCGAGCTTGCCGGCCAGACGGTCGATGTAGGCCAGCACCTCCTCCTCGGACCTGTCCGGGGTTCCGTAGACGAGCTCGTGCACCCCCAACTCGCGGTACATCTCGATCTTCTCGGGGATCGGCTTGCCGTCGAGCACCACGATGTACGGCTCCCCCTCGCGACCGGCCTCCGCCCACAGCTCCCGCAACTGCCGGACGCTTCCCGCGATGTCCTGGGAGATCGGGGTGGTCATCCAGCCGTCGGCGCTGCGGCAGATCCACTTGAAGTTCTTCTCGTTGCCCGCGGCGCCGACGAGGGTGCGGGGACCACCCGCCTGGACGGTCTTGGGCCAGGCCCAGCTGGGACCGAAGTCCACGAACCGCCCGTGGTACTCGGCCTCGTCCCGGCTCCACAGTTCCCGCATGGCCTCGAGGTACTCGCGCAGCATGGTGCGGCGCAGCGAGGGCGGGACGTTGTGGTCCGCCATCTCGTCGAGGTTCCAGCCGTACCCCACCCCCAGCACCGTGCGGCCACCCGAGAGGTGGTCGACCGAGGCGATGGTCTTGGCCAGGGTGATCGGGTCGCTCTCGACCGGGATCGCGACGGCCGTGCCGAGGCGGATCGTCGAGGTGACCGAGGACACCGCGGCGAGCGCGACCCACGGGTCGAGCGTGCGGCTGTAGCGCTCGTCGGGCAGCTCGGCCCCACCGGTGCCCGGATGCGCGGCCTCGCGCCGGACCGGGATGTGGGTGTGCTCGGGGACGTAGAAGGCCGAGAACCCGGCGTTCTCCGCGGCCACGGCGGCCGTGGTCGGCCGGATCCCCCGATCGCTGGTGAACAGGGTGAGTCCGAATTCCATGGGCGCTCCTCGTGCGGTCGGGCCGCCGGCCGACACCTGACCAGACAGGTGTCCAGCGGCAGTTCCCGACAGACTAGCGCACGGCGGCCGCGATGGGCGGGCACTCCTCGCCCGGGGCGCAGTCGGCGGGATCACCCGGTGCGAGGTGCAACCGCTGCATGGTGTGGTCCGAGACGTAGCGGAAGATCTCGTTGCCCGGCGTGGTGCGCGACAGGGCGTCCGCCGCGAGCAGCATGACCGCTCCGGTCCACGTGCTCAGCTCCACCGGCCAGCGCTTGCCGTCGGCGAAGACCAGTCCGGTCCAGTAGGAGCCGTCGGTGTCCCGCAGGTGCTGCATGTTGGTGAACTGCTGGAGCGCCTGCTCGTGCCGCCCGGCGGCCTCGAGCGCGAGTACGAGCTCGCACGTCTCGGCACCGGTGACCCAGGGCCGGTGGTCCACACACCGGATACCCAGGCCGTCGACGACGAACCGGTCCCAGAGCGAGTCCAGCCTGTCCTGGGCCTGATCCCCCACCATCACCCCACCGAGGACCGGGTAGTACCAGTCCATCGAGAACTCCGTCTTGGGCGTGAACAACTCGGGGTGCGCCCGCAGGGCGTGTCCGAGGGAGTCGGCGGCGGCGTCCCAGTCCGGGGCCGTCCCCCCGAGCTCCTCGGCGATCGCCACGCCACACCGCAGGGCGTGGTGGACGCTCGACGAACCGGTGATGAGCGCCTCCTCGCAGAAGCCCTCCTCACCGGCACCCCACCACATCTGACCGTCCGGGCCCTGGAACGTCAGGACCAGGTCGAGCGCCCTGCGCACCGTCGGCCACATGGACTCCAGGAATCCCGGCCGGGCGGTGACGAGGTGGTGGTGCCACACCCCGACCGCGACGTAGGCGCAGAAGTTGGAGTCGGTGTCCGCGTCGACGATCACGCCGTCCTGCCACCGCACCGGCCAGGAGCCGTCACCGCGCTGGGTGTCGCGCAGGAACCCGTACGCCTTCTCGGCGGCCTCCCACTGGCCGGCCACCGACAGGCCCATGGCCGACTCCACGTGATCCCACGGGTCGGTGTGCCCGCCCGTGAACCACGGGATCTCACCGTTCGGACGCTGCACGGAGGCGATCCACTCGCCGGTGGCCCGCACCGCGTCGGCGTCGAGGACCCCCGGGACGCTGGGGACGGGACGGGACCGGTCTACGCCGGAGTTGGTGGTGAGCACGGACGATCAGGCCTCCGCGGGCTTGCGTAGGTAGAACACGATGGACTTGCCCATCACCGGGTTGAGCAGCTTCTCGGCGGTCCGGGTGACCCAGGGGCCCTTCATCAGGTCCCACACCAGGAGCTTGTGATAGGCCTTGGGCAGCGGGTGGTCGTCGTTCTCCGTACCCACGGCGCACTTGAGCCACCAGTAGGGGGCGTGCAGCGCGTGCGCGTACCCGGTGCCGGTGACCTCCAGGCCGGCGGCGCGGAGCTTGAAGCCCAGTTCCTCGGCGGTGTAGATGCGGCAGTGCCCGCCCGGGTTGGAGTGGTAGGCGTCCGAGAGCTTCCAGCACAGCTTCTCCGGCCACTCACGCGGCACGGTCACCGCGGCGACCCCACCCGGCTTGAGGATCCGCACCAACTCGGCGATCGCCCGGGTGTCCTCCGGGACGTGCTCGAGAACCTCGGAGATGAGCACCAGATCGAAGGTGCCGTCCTCGTAGGGCATGTTCAGCGCGTCGCCGGTCACCGCCTCGCCCCTGGACTCCGGCAGGCCCTCACCCTCGGCCTCCATCGCGGCGAGCATCTCGGTCACCTGCCGCATCTCGTCCGCGTTCTGGTCGAAGGCGGTCACGTCGGCCCCGCGGCGGTACAGCTCGAAGGTGTGTCGGCCGAGGCCGGCTCCCACGTCGATGGCTCGCATGCCGGGAGTGACCCCGAGACGGGCGAAATCGGCGGTCAGCATGCGGCGTCCTCCTGCTCACGGATGTCGTACTCCCCGGAACCCGGGAGCACCTCGGGCACGTCGTCGGTGACGTGCTCGTCAATCTCTGTCTGGTCCGGCCCGATGACCGGACCGACGGTCAGGTCCGGGAGCGTCTCGCCCCGGACCCTGGCGATCGCCGTCTCGTAGACCTCGACGGTCCTCCTGGCCACGGCGGCCCAGCTGTAACGCTCCATCACACGCTCCCGCCCACCCTGCGAGAGGCGTCGACGCTCGAGCGGATCGGACAGCAGCGCGCTGATCTGGCGGGCGAGCTCGTCGACGTCGCCGGGTGCGACCAGTCG
The DNA here is from genome assembly GCF_014145245.1 of Dietzia sp. B44. NCBI lineage: Bacteria > Bacillati > Actinomycetota > Actinomycetes > Mycobacteriales > Dietziaceae > Dietzia > Dietzia sp. B44. Next base: position 3,316 of record NZ_JAALEF010000024.1, read on the forward strand.
GGCGGCCGAGTCATCGGTACCCACGACCTCCGGCAGCGCACCCGCGCGGCTGGCCACCACCGCACACCCGCTGGACATGGCCTCGACCGCGGGGAGCGAGAAGCCCTCGTACATGCTCGGGACCACCGAGATCTCGGCGGTGCCCACGAGCTCGGCCAACTCGTCGTCGTCGACCCCCGACACCAGGTCCACCGCGTCGCGCAGGCCGAGGGAGTCCAGCAGCCTGGAGGCCTCCCCCTTGCGCTTGAGCTTGGAGATCAGGGTGAGCCGCACCCCGGGATGCTCCTCGCGGACCTTCGCCAGCGCCCGCAACAGGATGGGGACGCCCTTGAGCGGCTGGTCGGCGCTGGCCACGCAGACCAGGCGTCCGGGCTCGCGGTCGCGGCGGTCGTGGAAGCGGTCGGTGTCCACACCGAGCGGGATCGTCACGATCCGCTCCGGGTCCACCCCGAAGTCGGAGGCGATGTCCTCGGCCGAGTTGCTGGAGACGGTGATGATCTCCTCGAGCTTCCGGGACACCCGGATCTGCATGCCCAGGAACCCGAACCAGCGCCAGGTCGTGAGCTTCTTGCGCAGCGGCGCCTCTTTCATGGCGAGGTCCCGGTCCCGGGTGATCGGGTGGTGCACCGTGGCGACCACCGGGAACCCGGCCTCCTCGAGCGTCAACAGGCCGCTGCCGAGGCACTGGTTGTCGTGCACCACGTCGAAGTCGGCCAACCGCGGCGTGAGCGCCCGCGCCGCGCGCAGGCTGAAGGTGCGCGGCTCCGGGAAGCCGGCGGTCCACATGGTGGCCACCTCGAGGAGGTCGATCCTGTCGCGGATCTCACGCGGGTGCGGCGTGCGGAACGGGTCGGCGTCGTTGTACAGGTCCAGGCTCGGCACCCTGGTGAGCGTGGGCCCCGGGTCGAGCTCCGGGTACGGCTGACCGGAGAACACCTCGACGGTGTGGCCCAGTGCGGCCAGCTCACGGCTCAGGTGACGGACGTAGACGCCCTGCCCGCCGCCGTGTGGCTTGCTCCTGTACGAGAGCAGTGCGATCCGCACTTCTCGATCGCCCCCTTCCGGTCATCCGGCCCCGGACCGCCCGCGAGGACCGCGGCGGCTCAGGGCACATCGAGCAAGTCTAGAACACGTTCGCGGCCAGCGACGACACGGCCGGGCCGACGCACCGGACCCCCGGGCGCTCGGGGCGCCCGGGGGTCCGGTGTTCGTTCGGGTCGGCCGGTGACCGACCCGACGGGTCGGGTCAGTAACCCAGGTCGTCCAGGCGGACCGACGCGCCGGTGGCGTCGCCGAACCCGTCCTCGGGACCGTAGAAGCCGTCGCCGTAGTCCGGGATGGAGTAGGCGGCCGCGCGGGCCTCCTCGGTGGGCTCGACCGTCGAGTTGCGGTACCGGTTGATGCCGGTACCCGCCGGGATGAGCTTACCGATGATGACGTTCTCCTTGAGGCCCACGAGCTTGTCCGACCGCCGGTTGATCGCGGCGTCGGTGAGCACGCGGGTGGTCTCCTGGAAGGAGGCCGCCGAGAGCCACGAGTCCGTGGCCAGCGAGGCTTTAGTGATACCCATGAGGACCGGGCGCGCCGAGGCCGGCGAGCCGCCCTCGGTGAGCACGCGACGGTTCTCCGCCGTGAGCTCCGCGCGCTCGACCAGCGCACCGGGCAGGAACTCGGTGCTGTTGGACTCGTTGATCGCGACGCGACGCATCATCTGGCGGACGATGACCTCGAGGTGCTTGTCGTGGATCGACACACCCTGTGCGCGGTAGACCTTCTGCACCTCGTCGACGAGGAACTTCTGGACCCCGTTCGGGCCGAGGATCGCCAGCACCTCGTGCGGGTCCGCCGGCCCCTCGAGCAGGGCCTGACCCCGCTCCAGGTGGTCGCCGTCGACGATCGGACGGGACGACCCGTCCTCGAGGATGATGTGCGCGAGGCCCTGACGCTTGGACAGCTTCTCGTACACGATCTCTTCCGCACCGTTGTCCGGCACGATCGTGATCGTGTAAAAACGCTCCTCCTCCTCGAGACGGATCCGGCCCGCCTCCTCGGCGATCGGCGCCTTGCCCTTGGGCACGCGTGCCTCGAAGAGCTCCTGCACACGCGGCAGACCACCGGTGATGTCGTCACCGACGCCACCCTGGTGGAACGTACGCATGGTCAGCTGCGTGCCCGGCTCACCGATGGACTGGGCGGCGACGATGCCCACGGCCTCGCCGATGTCGACCAGCAGACCGGTCGCCATGGAACGGCCGTAGCAGGTGGCGCAGACTCCCGTGCCCGTGGTGCAGGTGAGGACCGAGCGGACCTTGACCTTCTCCACTCCCGCGGCGATGAGCGCCTCGATCGTCGGGTCACCGAGGTCGGTGCCGGCGGCCACGACGACCGCGCCGGAGGCGTCGACGGCGTCCTCCGCGAGGGTACGGGCGAACGTCGAGGTCTCGACGTGCTCGTCCCGGGAGAGCACGCCGGTCTCGACGCCGTGCGCGTCCACCTCGCGGCGGGCGATGACCGTCTCGATGCCCTTGCTCGTGCCACAGTCCGTCTCGCGGACGATGACGTCCTGGGAGACGTCGACGAGACGACGCGTGAGGTAACCCGAGTCGGCCGTACGCAGCGCGGTGTCGGCCAGACCCTTACGCGCACCGTGCGTGTTCATGAAGTACTCGAGCACCGTCAGGCCCTCGCGGAACGAGGACTTGATGGGCTGCGGGATGAACTCGCCGTTCGGACGCGTCACCAGGCCCTTCATGCCCGCGAGCGCACGGATCTGGGTCATGTTGCCCGCCGCGCCGGACTTGACGATCGTCGGGATCGGGTTGGAGTCCGGGTAGTTGGCCTCCATGGCCTGACCGATCTCGTCGGTGGCCTCCTGCCAGAGCTTGACCAGGTCGCTCTTGCGCTCCTCGTCGGTGATCTTGCCCAGCCCGAACTGCGACTCGAGTCGCGCCGCCTTGGCGTCGTACGAGGCGAGGATCTCCTTCTTGGCCGGCGGGACCAGCACATCGGACATCGCGATGGTGACGCCCGAGCGGGTGGCCCAGTAGAAACCGGTGTCCTTGAGCTTGTCCACCGTCTGCGCCACGACGATCATCGGGTAGCGCTCGGCCAGGTCGTTGATGATGACGGCCTGGCGCTTCTTGGGCATCTGCTCGTTGACGAACGGGTAGTCCGCCGGGAGCAGCTCGTTGAACATGACGCGGCCCAGCGTGGTCTCCGCGATCCACTCCTGGCCGGGGGTCCAGCCCTCGGGGAACAGCTCCGCCTCGATCTCGGCGGGGGGCCGCTGCTGCGACATCCGCACCCGGATCGGCGCGTGGATGTCCAGCACCTTCAGATCGACGGCCATGATGGCCTCGGACGGGTTCGAGTACACGCCGGTGGCCGGGGCGTCCTGCGCCGCCGGGACGTAGGCGCCGGTGGCGCCCTCGTCGAGGCGGGTCAGGTAGTACAGGCCCGTCACCATGTCCAGACGCGGCATGGCGAGCGGGCGGCCCGACGCCGGCGACAGGATGTTGTTCGAGGCCAGCATGAGGATGCGGGCCTCGGCCTGCGCCTCCGCGGACAGCGGGAGGTGCACAGCCATCTGGTCACCGTCGAAGTCGGCGTTGAAGGCCTCACACACCAGCGGGTGCAGCTGGATGGCCTTGCCCTCGACGAGCTGAGGCTCGAAGGCCTGGATGCCGAGGCGGTGCAGGGTGGGTGCGCGGTTGAGCATCACCGGGTGCTCGGCGATGACCTCTTCGAGCACGTCCCACACCTGGTCGCGCTGACGCTCGACCATCCGCTTGGCGGACTTGATGTTCTGGGCGTGGTTGAGGTCCACCAGGCGCTTCATGACGAACGGCTTGAACAGCTCGAGCGCCATGAGCTTGGGCAGGCCACACTGGTGCAGCTGGAGCTGCGGACCCACGACGATCACGGAACGACCCGAGTAGTCGACGCGCTTGCCGAGCAGGTTCTGACGGAACCGGCCCTGCTTGCCCTTGAGGAGGTCCGAGAGCGACTTGAGCGGGCGGTTGCCCGGGCCCGTGACGGGCCGGCCGCGACGACCGTTGTCGAACAGCGCGTCGACGGACTCCTGCAGCATCCGCTTCTCGTTGTTGACGATGATCTCGGGGGCACCGAGGTCCATCAGTCGCTTGAGGCGGTTGTTGCGGTTGATCACGCGGCGGTAGAGGTCGTTGAGGTCCGAGGTGGCGAAGCGCCCACCGTCGAGCTGCACCATCGGGCGCAGCTCCGGCGGGATCACCGGGACGGCCCCGAGCACCATCGCGGCCGGGTGGTTCCCGGACCGCAGGAACGCGGAGACGACCTTGAGTCGCTTGAGGGCGCGGATCTTCTTCTGGCCCTTGCCGTTGCGGATGATGTCGCGGAGGTTCTCGGCCTCGGTCGCGAGGTCGAAGTTCTCCAGCAACGACTGGATCGCCTCGGCACCCATGCCGCCCTCGAAGTACTCGCCGAAGCGGTCTTCGAGCTCGCGGTAGATGCCCTCGTCCACGATGATCTGGTTGATCTCGAGCTTGGTGAAGGTGGTCCAGATCTCCTCGAGGCGGTCCAGCTCGCGCTGGGCCGACTCGCGGATCTTCTTCATCTCCTTCTCGCCGCCGTCCTTGACCTTGCGGCGCTGGTCGGCCTTGGCGCCCTCGGCCTCCAGCTCGGCCAGGTCGGCCTCGAGCTTCTTGGCGCGTGCCTCGATGTCCGAGTCCCGCTCGTCCTCGATGATCTTGCGCTCCTCGAGGGTCTGCGCCTCGAGGGTGCTGAGCTCGTTGTGGCGCAGGTCCTTGTCCACGGCGGTGATGACGTAGGCCGCGAAGTAGATGATCTTGTCGAGGTCCTTGGGCGCGAGGTCCAGGAGGTAGCCGAGCCGCGACGGGACGCCCTTGAAGTACCAGATGTGCGTGACGGGCGCGGCCAGCTCGATGTGGCCCATCCGCTCACGGCGCACCTTGGCACGGGTCACCTCGACGCCACAGCGCTCGCAGATGATGCCCTTGAAGCGCACGCGCTTGTACTTGCCGCAGTAGCACTCCCAGTCCCGGGTGGGGCCGAAGATCTTCTCGCAGAACAGGCCCTCCTTCTCCGGCTTGAGGGTGCGGTAGTTGATGGTCTCGGGCTTCTTGACCTCGCCATAGGACCAGTTGCGGATGTTCTCCGCGGTCGCGAGGCTGATGACCAGCTCGTCGAAGTAGTTGACGTCCTGCACGTAGGCGTCCTTTCCCGTATGGGATGGTGGCGGGCCCCTCGCGGGGTGGGGCCGGTGTGGGGCCCGCCGTGGTGGAACTTAAATATTCGGGTTGCGGGGCGCCGGTGGTGCGCGCCCCCGGCGCCTACTGCGCCAGCTCGTCCGCGGCCGAGGACTCGTCCCTGGAGAGGTTGATCCCCAGGTTCGCGGCGGTGCGGTCGAGGTCGTCGTCCTCGGCGCCCTCGCCCAGGGAGACGGCCTGGCCGTCGCTGGAGAGCACCTCGACGTTGAGGCACAGCGACTGCAGCTCCTTGAGCAGGACCTTGAACGACTCCGGGATCCCGGGCTCCGGGATGTTCTCGCCCTTGACGATCGCCTCGTACACCTTCACGCGACCCACGACGTCGTCGGACTTGATCGTGAGCAGCTCCTGGAGGGTGTACGCGGCACCGTAGGCCTGCATCGCCCAGCACTCCATCTCACCGAAGCGCTGGCCACCGAACTGGGCCTTACCGCCGAGCGGCTGCTGGGTGATCATCGAGTACGGACCCGTGGAACGGGCGTGGATCTTGTCGTCCACCAGGTGGTGCAGCTTGAGGATGTACATGTACCCCACGGACACCGGGTACGGGAAGGGCTCACCCGACCGACCGTCGATCAGGGTCGCCTTGCCGTCGGCCTCGACCATCCGCTCGCCGTCACGGTTCGGCAGCGTGCAGCCGAGCAGGCCGGTGATCTCCGTGTCCGCCGCACCGTCGAAGACGGGGGTGGCCGTGTTGGTGCCGGCCTCGACGCTGTAGATCTCCTCCGGCAGCTTGGTCGCCCACTCGGGGAGGGAACCGTCCGCCTCGCGGGGCACCTCCCAGCCCGCCTTGGCCAGCCAGCCGAGGTGGGTCTCCATGATCTGACCGATGTTCATACGACGCGGGACGCCGTGCGTGTTGAGGATGATGTCCACGGGCGTGCCGTCGGGCATGAACGGCATGTCCTCGGCGGGGAGGATCTTGCCGATGACGCCCTTGTTGCCGTGGCGGCCGGCGAGCTTGTCGCCGTCCTGGATCTTGCGCTTCTGCGCCACGTACACACGGACCAACTCGTTGACGCCGGGGGGCAGGTCGTCGTCGTCGTCACGCGAGAACACGCGGACGCCGATCACCTTCCCGGACTCACCGTGGGGCACCTTCAGCGACGTGTCGCGCACCTCGCGGGCCTTCTCACCGAAGATGGCGCGCAGCAGGCGCTCCTCCGGGGTGAGCTCGGTCTCGCCCTTGGGCGTGACCTTGCCGACCAGCACATCGCCGTCACGGACCTCGGCGCCGATGCGCACGATGCCACGGTCGTCCAGGTCCGCGAGGACCTCGTCGGAGACGTTGGGGATGTCGCGGGTGATCTCCTCGGCGCCCAGCTTGGTGTCGCGGGCGTCGATCTCGTGCTCCTCGATGTGGATGGACGTCAGCACGTCCTCCTCCACCAGGCGCTGCGAGAGGATGATCGCGTCCTCGTAGTTGTGGCCCTCCCACGGCATGATCGCCACGAGCAGGTTCTTGCCCAGCGCCATCTCACCGTTCTCGGTGCAGGGTCCGTCGGCGAGGACCTGGCCGGCCTCGACGCGCATCCCCTCGTCCACGATCGGCTTCTGGTTGGAGCAGGTGCCCTGGTTGGACCGCGCGAACTTGGCCAGACGGTAGGTCTGACGACCACCGTCGTCGTCCATGACGGTGATGAAGTCGGCCGAGACCTCCTCCACCATGCCCGCACGGGTGTTGACGACGACGTCGCCCGCGTCCACGGCCGCGCGCAGCTCCATGCCGGTGCCGACGAGCGGCGCCTCGGAACGCACGAGCGGGACCGACTGGCGCTGCATGTTCGCACCCATCAGGGCGCGGTTGGCGTCGTCGTGCTCGAGGAACGGGATCATCGCGGTGGCGACGGAGACCATCTGCCGCGGCGAGACGTCCATGTAGTCGACGTCCGTACCCGCGACGACCTCGACGTCACCGTGCTTCTTGCGCACGAGGACGCGGTCCTCGACGAACCTGCCGTCCGCGTCGATCTCCGAGTTGGCCTGCGCCACGACGTGGCGGTCCTCCTCGTCGGCGGTCAGGTAGTCCACCTGGTCGGTGACGGCGCCGTCGACGACCCGGCGGTACGGGGTCTCGATGAAGCCGAACGGGTTGACCCGGGCGTAGACCGAGAGCGAGCCGATCAGACCGATGTTCGGACCCTCGGGGGTCTCGATCGGGCACATGCGGCCGTAGTGCGAGGCGTGCACGTCGCGCACCTCGAGGCCGGCGCGCTCGCGGGAGAGGCCACCGGGGCCCAGGGCCGACAGGCGCCGCTTGTGGGTCAGGCCCGACAGCGGGTTGTTCTGGTCCATGAACTGCGACATCTGGGAGGTTCCGAAGAACTCCTTGAGCGCGGCGGTGATGGGCCGGATGTTGATCAGCGACTGCGGGGTGATCGCCTCGGAGTCCTGCGTGGTCATCCGCTCGCGGACCACACGCTCCATCCGGGACAGGCCCACGCGGACCTGGTTCTGGATGAGCTCGCCGACGGTACGCAGACGACGGTTGCCGAAGTGGTCGATGTCGTCGACGTCGACCGGGACCTCGCGGCCACCGGCGACCTGCATCGAGCTCTCGCCCGCGTGGAGGCGCACGAGGTACTCGATGGTGGCGGCGATGTCCTCACGCGTGAGCGTGGTGGTGTCGTCACCCTCGGGATCCGGCAGACCGAGCTTGCGGTTGACCTTGTAGCGGCCGACGCGGGCCAGGTCGTAGCGCTTCTCCTTGAAGAACAGGTTCTCCAGCAGCGCCTCCGCGGACTCGCGGGTCGGCGGCTCGCCCGGACGCAGCTTGCGGTAGATCTCGAGCAGGGCCTGGTCCGTGTCCTCGACCGTGTCCTTCTCGAGCGTGGACATCATGATCTCGGAGAAGCCGTAGCGCTCCTTGATCTCGGTGGTGGTCCAGCCGAGCGCCTTGAGCAGCACGGTCACGGACTGGCGGCGCTTGCGGTCGATGCGCACACCGACCGTGTCGCGCTTGTCCACGTCGAACTCGAGCCACGCGCCACGCGACGGGATGACCTTGACGGAGTGGACGTCGCGCTCCGTGGACTTGTCGCGGCTCCGGTCGAAGTACACGCCCGGCGAGCGGACGAGCTGCGAGACGACGACGCGCTCGGTGCCGTTGATGATGAACGTGCCCTTGTCCGTCATCATCGGGAAGTCACCCATGAAGACGGTCTGCGACTTGATCTCGCCCGTCTCGGTGTTCTCGAACTCGGCGGTGACGAACAGGGGTGCCTCGTAGGTGCGGTCCTTCTCGCGGCAGTCCTCCATGGAGGCCTTGACCTCTTCGAAGTACGAATCCGAGAACGAGAGCGACATGGATCCGGAGAAGTCCTCGATCGGGGAGATCTCCCTGAGGATCGACTCCAGGCCTCCCTCGAGGTTCGTGACGCCGCGTGACGCGGCCCTCTTCTGCCACTCCTCCGACCCGATGAACCACTCGAACGACTCCGTCTGGAGGTCGAGCAGTCCCGGGACCGGCAACGGCTCGGAGAGTTTCGCGAACGAGACCCTCCGGGGCGCACCGGGAACGGTGGAAACTGACTTGGTCTGGCGGGAGACTGCCAAGATGGGTCCTTCCAGCACCTCACGTGATCACCACGGGCGGTGACCACAGATGTATCTGCGAGCGGTCCGCCGACGGGTATCCACCCAGATCCGACCCGATCGAGGACTCGGAGAACACCCGGTGGGACCGGGGACGAGCCGTCACGGACGGACGAGAGTGCAAATAGCAGCCAGCGCAACGACCTAATCTAGTGGATAGCGGCGCGGAAGTCCAGCCGTCAACGGGAATGATCCCGGAGGCTGTGCGCGGGCGGGTGCGCCGTCCGTCCCTGCGCTGGTTGCCCTCGTGGCTCTCGCCTCATCGGCCCCCGGTCGGGACGTCGCACCCGGACCGTGTCGCACTCAACCTCTACGGCACTCGCCCGATGCCCCTAAAGGGTGACGGGTGAAAGCACTTTCGTCAAGGATCTGGCACGGTCGGTTGCCGGATCGGTTCCCGACCAGTCCTCGTCAGGAGGGCAGATCCGGGATCCTCGACAGTTTCCACACGCCGTCGATCTTGTCCAGACCGACGAGATAGGTGCCGCTGGTACTTCCCGCAGCCGCGCCGTCCCTGGTCATCGACACATCCTGGACCAGCAACACCTCGGCCTTGTCGCCCTGCAGGTAGGCGAGACCGGCCTCGCGGACCTCTGCGTCGACGCTCGTCGCGGACTGCTCATAGCTCTCGCGCAGCGCGGGCCAGTTCTCGTCCAGCTCGTTCACGAGCTTCGGGGTGAGGAACTCTCCCAGCGAATCGTGGTACTCGTCGAGGGTCTCGTGGTCGATCGCCACGAGCCGCTGGACGTTGGTCGTCGCAGCCGAGAGGACCTCCTCGGTGGCCTCCCGGTCAACGAACGCCCTGTTGTCCACGTCGACCCCGGGTTCCGTCGCCAGGAACGCCCCGATGGCCCCGGCGGCCAGCCCCGTCGCGATGGCGGAGTACGCGATCGTGCGACCACCGGGCCGACGGCCGGCACGCCGTTCCCCGCGACCCGCCCCGGTTCCGTCGCCGCCCACCTCGTCGTCTCGTGCGTCCCACGACGTGAGGTCCGTGGCGGTCCCGCCCTCGGGTCGGGTCTGTCCGGCGTGTCCGGCCAGCCGCCTACGGGGCGCCGGATTGACCGACTTCTGGGTTCTCTTGATCGGTGGCATCAGCGACTGTCGTCCTTCGTCATCGTCCGGCGGAGGTGGTCGGCGCGGGGGTCGACTCCTCCTCGGTGGCCGGGTCGTCCTGTTCCTCCGGAGCGTCGAGCTCCTCCACGGACCGACCGGACTCGCCTACCGGGACCGTCACACCCACCTGGTTGACCGCGTCGGCCTTCCAGGTGCCGTCCTCTCGCGTCAGGTCCACGCGCATCGCCTGACGGCCTGTGATGTCGTCCTGGCCCTCCCGCTCGGAGTGGGCGGTGAACACCACGAGGACGGCCGCGTCGCCGGCCTCGAGATCCAGGGTCTCGACAGCGGTGTGCGAGACCGTCGCCGTGGTGACCGCCTTCTGCTCCACCACGCGCGTTCGCACATCGTCGGCCCACTGCTCCTGCTCGGCGAGGAACTCACCGGCAGAGGCCTCCGCCAACTGCTCGAGCGATTCGTCGACGTTCCGGTGGTCGAAACTGAAGGCGTTGATTATCACCTGCGCGGCGACGTCGGAGGCCGCCTCGCGCTCGGTCGCCACCTCCTGGGCCGCCCGCGCCTGGGTGTACCGCACCCCGAACACCACCAGCGTTGCCAGCCCCGCCACGAGGATACTCACCGCGAGGACCACCAGCCATCTCGGCACGGTCCCCGTCCCCCCGGGGCGGCGCGCATCCCCGTCCGTTACCTGCGAACCCATGGCGGCGACACTACCGGACCCACCGTCCGCCGAGTCGCCGCCCCGCCGCACGGTCACCGGGGGATCAACCCCTGCAACACCGCGAGCTGCGTGGCCGCCACGGACAGGTTGGCCCTGTCGGGGTCGATCTTGGGCTTGGCGTCCCAGGGCTGCGGCACGTCCGGGTGCGCGTACTCCACCCGGTCGGCACCGCGGACGGCGGTGGGGCTGCCGAAGGGCACGGTGCACTGCGCGTCGTAGTTGGGCGGGAAGTTCTGTTCCTGCCAGTCGAAGGACGGGTCCTGCGCCTTCATCTGGTCGATGATCTCCCACGTACCTTCGTATCCTTGCGTACACGCTGGTGGGTTGTTCGTCTCGAGGGACAGACCGAAGTGGATTGTCCCGTCCCCCGGGGCGACGGACATCCCGCCGGCGGCCAGCGCCGGCAGCAACTGCAGCAGCACCTTGAACGACGGGGCCAACGGATCGACCGTCTTCATCGTGGTCGACAGATTGCCGACGGCGCGCGAGAGCGGCTCGCCGGAGTTCTCCACGAGGTAGCGGGTCTCGTCGGCGAACTCCGGTCCCGTGGTGATCAGCCGTTCCAGGTCGGAGTCCGAGTCACGCAACGCCTCGGTGACCGTCCTGAGATCGCGGGAGAAACTGACGATCTCACCGGACTGGTCGGCCTGCGTCTCCAGGACGGTCGCCCCGTCGCGGATCAGCGTCTGCAACTGCGGCATGGTGCGGATACCGGACTCGGAAATCCGGATGAGGGAGTCCGAGAGTCGCTCCAGTTGGGGTCCCCGGCCCTGGAACGCCTTGCCGAGTTCATCGACGGTCACCTCGAGATCGTCCAAGGGGACCGATCGGGAAAGGTCGTCGACGGAGGCCAACAGGTTCTCGACGGGTACCGGCAACGCCTCACGTCCGGCGGAGACCACGTCCCCGTCCTCGAGATACGGCGCCGAGCTGCTGTTGGGTCGCAAGTCCACGTACTGCTCTCCGATGGCGGAGCGGTTGGCGACCACGGCCTCGGTGTCCGCCGGGACGTCGGGGGCGCTCGAGTCGAGGTCGAGCTCGACTCGCACACCGTCGTCGGTGAGCGAGAGCTCGCCCACCCGTCCGATCGCCGTGCCGCGGTAGTTGACGGCCGCGTTGGTGAACACCCCGCCGGTCTCGGGTAGGTCCAGATAGACCTGGTACTGGCCGATCCCGAACAGCGAAGGTAAGCGAACGTAGTTGGCACCTACATAGGTGATCCCGACCGCGGCGATCACACAGAAGGCGATGAGCTGGGTGCGGAGTGTCTTGCTCATCGGTTTCCTGGCTCTCCTGGTTCGGGCAGGTAGTTCTCGGAGAACTCCGAGACTCCTGGTGCGGGCTTGGGCACCACCGCCCGGTCCATGACCGGCGGGACCGGCAGGAGCGGCAGCACGATGGTCGTCCGCCGGTCCGGGCCGTTGTCGCCGACCCACGGGTTCTGCGGGTCCACGACGTAGGGCCCGCTCGTGGTGTTCGGACGGCGAACCACCGGTTCGCCCTGATTCGCCCCCAGATTCCGGAGCGTCTCAGAGATCGTCGCGTCCACGGAGAGAAAGATGTTGGCCGCGCCGCCGACGGTCGCCGGGATAGACGAGTCCGGGAACGGGAAGGTGGGGACGAAACCGATCAGTTCGATGAGCTCCGGAGTCGACTCGCCGAGGGACTGCAGCACAGGGCGCAGCGCCCGCAGGTCGGCGATGAGGTCCTCCCTGCTGGTGAGCAGGACTTCCGAGCCGACCTGGCCCAGTGTGTCGACCCGGCGCAGCATCTCCACGAACTGCGAGCGCTGCTCCTCGAGCACCGCCACCCCGGCGGGCAGCTCGTCGAGCGCCGCCTCGATCTGCTGGCGCTGATCGTTGGCACGCGACGTCATGAGGTTCACGCCCTCGAGGGCTTCGGTGATGCTGTCGCGCTGCCGGTTCAGGCCCCCGATGAGCTCCTCCGCCGATCGCAGGGTCCGGGTGAGATCCTCCTCGCGGCCGTCGGTGGCCTTGCGCAGTTCGGCCACGATCGGTTGCAGTTGGTCCACGCCGCCGCCGTTGAGCAACAGCGACAGCGCGCCGAGAACCTGCTCGATGTCGGTAGCCGTGCGGGTGTCCGAACTGGCGATGACGTCACCGCCGGACAGCTCTCCGGTGGGCGGCTCGTCCTCCGGCGGGCTGAGCTGCACGAACTTCTCGCCAAGGAGATTGGTCTGCTGGATCGAGGCCTCGACGTTGGCGGGGAGCTCCATGTCGCCGCGGAGGACGATGTCCACCTCTGCGGTCCACCCGTCCTCCGCCAGCGAGATACCGGACACGCGACCGGCGTCAAGACCATTGACCTTGACCGACGACTGCAGGACCAGGTCCAACACATCGTCGAAGCGGACGGCCACGTGCATGGGGTCCTCACCCAGGTCCGCGCCACCCGGCAGAGTGTAGTCCTCCAGATTCAACGAGCACCCCGCCGCGACGGCGGCCACGAGCGCGCTGGCACCGACCGCGCGGACGGCGCGACCGAGGATGGGCGTGGTCGGCCGGATCATCCCCGTCCCCCTTCCGAGGCGGGCGTCATCGGCCACCCGCGATTGCCCTGGACCGTCCCGGGAACCGGGACAGACTGATTCATCTCGCCAGCGAGGATGCCCAACGGCAGATCCGGGTTCGACGCTTGTAGATCGGCGTTGCGCTGCGGCGCGAGAGCCTCGCAGGCCTCGATATCGGCGCGCCGGAGGTTGTCGAGTTCGGCCAGCATCTGGTCCCCGGGGTTCAGGCGGCCAAGTGTCATGAGCTGGCACAGGACGCCGGCCGGGTCCTGCAACTCCGGGATGTTGAGACGTAAGGACAACAGCCCGGCCTCGGGGTCGTAGGCGCCGAGGAGGTTGGACAGAGCCAACGGAGCAGTCTTGAGGATCTCCTCGATGTCGCCCCTCTGGTCCGCGGTGATCTGACTGAGTCTCACCAAACGGTCCGCATTGCTGCGGATCACGTCCTGGTTGTCCCGCACGACACGCGCGACGTCCGCGAGGGCGTAGCTCAGTTCGGCGAGGGCGCCCTGGAGGTCCTCGCGCTGACCAGCGACAGTCTGGTTGAAGGTCGACATCTGGGAGTTGAACTGCCTCACCTGGGCATCGTTCTGCGCGAGCATCGTGACGAACGACTGCAGATTGACCACGGTCTCGCTGATGTCCTGACTCGAATCCGCCAGCGTCGTCGCGGCCTGCGACAACTCGTCGATCGACCGCCCGAGTGCGGCACCGTTGCCTCCGAGCGTGTCCGCGGACGCGGTGACGAACTTGTCGAGAGCGCCGTCCTTGTTGGCACCCTCCGGGCCGAGAGCATCGGTCAGTTCCTCCACCGAGGCGTAGAGCTTGTCCACCTCGACCGGTGTCGCGGTCCGCTCGAGGGGGATGTGCGCGCCCGATTCCATCTTGGGGCCGCCAGAGTAGGCGGGCAGTAGTTGGACGTTACGGTCAGGGACGACCGAGGGCGTCACCTGGACCGCCTTGGCGTCCGCCGGGACGTCCACGCCCCGGCGGACGTGGAACTCGACCTCGACGGTCTCCCCCATCGGGGTCACCTTGTCGACGGAACCCACCGTGACCCCCAGGATCCGGACATCGGAGCCCTCCGATATTCCGACGGCTGTCGGGAAGGTGGCGGTGATGCTGGTGCGTCCGAACCCCGTGACGGCGAGGAAAATAACAGTCACGGCGGCCACGACGACGACGAGCAGCAGCCCGACGAACGAGTACGGCATCTTCTTGTGCATCAGTTGATCCCACTCTGTCTGGCCGGCGCGCGGGCGCCGGGATAGAAGGGCGGCTCAGGAATACCCGGCGGGACGAGGTTGGTGACCACGGTGTCGAACCATCTGCCCGAGCCCAGAATGTTGGAGTACAGCCGATAGAAGGGCCCGAGGTTGTGGATGGATGCCCTCAGCTCTTCCTCGTGGTCGGTCAACACCGCCAGGGCGGAGTCGAGACTATCCAGGGTCGGCTTGAACTCGGCCTCGTTCTCCGCGACGAACCGGCGGAGTTCGATCGACAGTCCGCGCGTGGAGGCCAACACCAGCTTGAGACTCTCGGCGCGGTCGTTGAGTTCGCCCAACAACTGTCCGGTGCCGATGATCAGGCGCCGGAAGTCGTCATTACGGTCCGCCACGATCTGGGAGCTCGTACGCGTGGCCTCGAGTAGGTTCCGCAATTCGGCGTCCCGGCTGGACACGGTCTGCGACAGACGCGCCATGCCGTCGACCGCGCCCCGGAACTCCTCGGGCGACGCCTGCATCGTATCGGTGAGGGTGTCCAGGCTCGCTGCCAATTTGGCGTCATCGATCTCGTCGAGCGTCTCCGCTGCGGAGGAGAAAGCTGTGACCACGTCGTACGGGGCCACCGTCCGCTCAAGCGGGATCGGCTCCGACGTGTCGAGTTCCCCGGTTCCCGCCGGGCTCAGCGCGAGGTACTTCTGGCCGAGCACGGTCTTGAGTTGGATGCTCGCCCGGGTGTCGTCGCCGAGCCAGGCGTCCTTGGCCCGGAAGCCCACGGCCACCTTGTCGCCGTCGAGCGCCACGTCGGTCACGACGCCAACCTTGACGCCGGCCACGCGGACCTCGCTACCGTCCGCTAGCCCGGCGGCCTCGGAAAAGTAGGCTGTGTATTTGGGTCCCGCCCCGACGATCGGTAGCGCGTCGAGTCTGAACGACACGGCGGTCAGGGCGAGGATCACCAGGACCCCGATCGCTCCGATGGTGGCGTTGCTGAACCTCGGCTCGTTCGCACTGCGCTTGCTCATGGGATTCCCCCTGCGTGGCACCGGGGCGCGACGTTCGTGTACACCGGCTGATTGATCGTGGGACCGCCGCTCGGAAGAAGGTTGGGCACGTTGGTGCCTGGGCCGTGCACCACGTCGAGTCCACAGAGATAGAACTGGAGCCAGGACCCGAACGAACCCATCCTGATGAGGTTGTCGGTCTTGCGCGGCAGGTTGATGAGAACCTCGCTGAGCGTGTCGCGGTTCGTCGTGATCTGGTCGGTGACCACCTTGAGGTGGTCGAGCGAATCCGTCACGGCGGGCCGCGTGGCGGTGACGATGTTCTCCGCCGACGAGGTCAGATCCGCCATCGAGTCGAGCGAACTGCCGATAGCGTCGCGCTCGTCGGCGAGTCCCTCGACGAGTTGCCTGGTGGTCACCACGAGCTGCTGGAACTGCACGTCCCGCTCGTTGATGGTCTCGAGGACCCGGGTGAGGTTGTCGATGACTTCGCCGATCACCTGATCCCGATCGGCCAGGTGGTTGGTCAGCTCACCAGTCTGGCGGACCAGGCTCGTCACGGTGCCGCCCTCCCCTTGCAGTACCCGCACCAGCGAGTCGGCGAGCGCGTTGACGTCCTCCGGCTGCAGGGTCGTGAAGAGCGGGCGGAAACCGTTGAACAGCGCCGTGAGATCGACCGCGGGCGAGGTCTTCTCGATTCCGATCGTGCTCCCTTCCTCCAGGGCCGATTGGACGGGTCCGGGCTCCCGGGAGATGTTCAGGTACCGCTGGCCGATCATGTTCCGGAACCGCAGTGCCAGGTGCACGTTGGCCGGCAGCGTGCGGTCGCCGGCCAGGGTGAAGTCCACCTTAGCCAGGTCGCGTTCGTGGATCTCCATCCCGGTGATGTTGCCCACCACGACGCCGGCTATCCGGACGTCGTCGCCCTCCTCCAGCATGGTCACGTCGGAGAAGATCGCAGAGTACTCCGTACCTTCCGCCCGGGTGCCGCCCCTGATGGTCACGGCGAGGACCGAACTGAGCAGCACTGTGACCACGATGAAGACCACCAGTTTGACGAATGACCCCAGCAGGCCGCCACGGAATAGGGCCTTCAGTTTGGCGTTCATCGGAAACCGACCTCCGTTCCGCGAAGCGCCGGGGCGCCGATCTGGCCGATCCAGGCAGGGATCTCCTGCGCGCCGCGCGAGGACGCGACCCCCAGGACGGTTCGGACGGTGTCGGTCTCCAGCGGCGAGCCGGCGTAGGCCATAGCCACCACGTCGCTGTCCTGACCCGCGGTCACGGTTGACGGAAACGGCATATTGGGCTGCTCGGGCACCGCCCGCCCGGGAGCCGGGGGAACCGAGCCACGGTTACGGAGTGCCGGAACCGGCCCGTCCCGGAGAAGCGGATTGGGCAGAGTCGGGATGAACGCGGGCCCCGGATTGCGGGTGGGGATCTGGTAGCTCCCGTCGGCGATCGCCCCGCCGGGGGCCCCACCGAAGTAGAACGGCTCCTGCGCCGGGTCGTAACAGCGGGGACCGCGGGTGTCGAAGAACCGCGGCTCGTCCTGGTTGGGCACGTAACGCCCTCTGGGATTGACGAGCTCGAGCGTCACCCGGATGGCGGGGTGCTCGGTGCCCACGCCCAGGATGGCATCGGACCGGTCCAGAAGTGTCATGAAATTCCCCACCGAGCACGGCAGTGCTGGCGAATACTCAGCCAGGTACTCCAGGGAGGTGCGCGAGTCCACCGCCAGGGAGATGAGGTCGTTGCGGTTAGCGGCGAGGAAACCGGTGAGGACCTCGGACGATTCGCTGATCCGCCGCAGTCCGTCGGCGATGTCGGGGCGGCGCTGGACCACCGTGTCGCCGGTGGTGCGCAGAGCGTCCAGAGCGTTGATGAGATCAGGCAGCGCCTCGGAATAGGTCTGGGAGAATGTCGCCAGATCCTCCAGCCCGGATTCCAGAGCGGGCAACTCCTGGTTGATGCCGTCGAACACCTGTCCGATCTCGACCAGGCTGGCGCCGATCTCGTCCCCACGGCCTGACAACGCCTGGTTGATCGCGCCGAGCGTGCCCGCCAGTTTCTCCGGCGGGACCGCCTCGAGAACGGGGAGTAGCCCGTCCAGGACGCGCCCCAACTCGATCGCGTTGCCGCGGGTGTCCTGCTCGATGGTCGCTCCCGGTTCGAGCGTCCCCACGGGCTGATCGGGGAACCCCAGGTCGACGAACCGCTCACCGAACAACGTCTTGGGGAGCAGGCGGCCACTGACGTTGGCCGGCAGTTGTTCGATGAGCGCCGGGTCGAACTCCATGTTGACCTGCACGCGGTCCCCGTCGGGTTCGACACCGGAGACGCGGCCCACGAGGACACCGCGCGCCTTGACGTCGGCGTCGTTCGGCAGCGCGAACGCCATGTCGTCGGTGTACAGGGTGACGCCGTCCGAGTCGGTGAAGGCGCGGTTGTAGATCGCGATGGTGGTCCCGACGAACGCCAGGACGATAATGATGAAAAGGGCGGCCAGCAACCGCTTGGAGAGTACGGAGAGCTCGTTCATCCCGCCACCCGCACCGTCGTGGTCGTGCCCCAAAGTGCCAGTCCGACGAAGAAGTTCAGGATCGCCACCACGACGATCGTGGTGCGGACAGCGCGCCCCACCGCCACGCCGACGCCGGCCGGGCCCCCGGACGCGGTGTAGCCGTAGTAGCAGTGGATCATCACCAGCACGAAGGCGAAGATGATCACCTTGATGAAGGAGTAGATCACGTCTTCCGGAGGCAGGAACAGATGGAAGTAGTGGTCGAACGACCCTGTGGACTGTCCTTGAATCATGGTGTTGACTCCCCGCGTGGCGAGGTATGACGAGAGCAGACCCACGACGTAGAGCGGAATGACGGCGATGAACCCGGCGATGACCCGAGTGGTGACGAGGTACGGCACGCTCGGAATCGCCATGACCTCCAAGGCGTCGATCTCCTCGGAGATCCGCATGGCACCGAGCTGGGCGGTGAAACCGCAGCCGACGGTTGCGGACAGGGCGAGTGACGCCACGACGGGCGCGACCTCACGGGTGTTGACGTAGGCGGACAGGAACCCGGTGAGGACCGAGCTGCCGATCTGGTCGAGGGCTGCGTACCCCTGCAGGCCGACGACGACCCCGGTGAACCCGCTCATCATGACGATGACGCCGATGGTTCCACCGAGCACCGCCAGGGTGCCGACGCCGAAGGTCACTTCCGCGATCAGACGCAACACCTCGTGCCGGTAGTGGACGATCGTCTGGGGAATCCAGCGGATAGCCCTCAGGTGGAAGGCGAGCTGGTCACCCAGGGAGTCGAACGAGCTGATCGGGCCGCGGACGAGGGCTCTCAGCCGGGCCCTCGTGGGTCCGACATCAGTATGGATCGCCATTACGACCGCACCGGGGGAACGATCTGCAGGTACATCGCCGTGAGGATGAGGTTGGCGAAGAACAGCAGGAGGAAAGTCAGGACGACGCCGAGGTTTACAGCGTCGCCGACCCCCTTCGGCCCGCCCTTGGGATTCATGCCACAGTACGAGGCGACGACGCCGGCGATCAGTCCGAAGATCAGCGCTTTGATCGAGGACATGATGAAATCGGGCAACTGGGCGAGGGCCCCGAAGGACATCAGATAGGCACCCGGGGTGCCGCCCTGCAACATGATGTTGAACACGTAACCACCGGAGATCCCGACGATGGAGACGAGCCCGTTCAGGAGCACCGCGACGAGCATCATGCCGAGCACCCGGGGGACGACGAGTCGTTGGATGGGGTCGATCCCCAGGACGCGCATCGCGTCGAGTTCCTCGCGGATGGAGCGGGCGCCCAGATCAGCGGCCACCGCCGACCCGGCGGCGCCCGCGATAAGCAGCGAGGTCACCAGCGGCGCGCCCTGCTGCACGACGGCGAGGACGCCGGTCGCTCCCGTATAGGCCTCAGCCCCGAGCTGCTGGACCAGCGAGCCCGTCTGCATCGCCACGACCGCCCCGAAGGGGATCGCGACCAGTGCCGACGGCAGGATCGTCACGGACGCGATGAACCACGACTGCTCGATGAACTCTCGGAACTGGAACGGCCTCCTGAAGACCCCTCTGAACACCTCGAGGAACAGTCGGAAGACCGTACCGGCGCCGCCCACCGCAGTCCGGACACCTCCGCCGACATCTGCTGGCGACACACCGGCCTTCACCGCGGGTTGCTGGTTCACGCCCTCCGTCATGCCTTTCCTCCGATCTCTCCGGCGTCCTCGGACCCATTAGGACCCGTAGTGGTCGTCGACAGCCGCTGACTGCCGCCACCCGCAGCGCCCGTGGTGGCGTCGACCGGCGCCGACGCTGTGACCCTACTGTTACCGTGGCCGCGGGCCGCCCACTCCTCGCGGATGGCGGTCTGGGCGCCCTCGGGGAGGGTGTCCAGCATCTCGGCCACACGCTTCTCACGGCGGATCTCACCCCGGCGCTCGGGGCCGCCCGGGGTGGGCTGCATCTGTGGCGGGACACCCGTGACCTCGTCGGCTCCCGGGGACCCGTCGTTGTGGCCGGCGTCCGCCTGTGCCTGCTCCTCGCGCATCTGCGCGTCGTCCTTCTCCTCGGACATCCCGATCGGTCCCAGCCTGGAACCGCGCAGGAACTGGCGGACCGAGGGCTCCTCGCTCGTGAGCAGCACCTCGCGGGGACCGAACATCACGAGCTTCTTGCGGTAGAGCATGCCCAGGTTGTCCGGGACGGTCCGGGCGAGGTTGATGTTGTGCGTCACGATGAGGATGGTGGCGTCGATCTGGGCGTTGATGTCGATGAGCAGCTGAGCCAGGTAGGTGGTGCGGACCGGGTCGAGGCCCGAGTCGGGCTCGTCGACGAGGATGATCTCCGGGTCCAGCACCAGGGCGCGGGCCAGGCCTGCGCGTTTACGCATACCGCCGGAGATCTCGCCGGGCAGTTTGCCCTCCGCCCCGGTGAGTCCGGTGAGCTCGAGCTTCTCCATGACGATGTCACGGATCTCACTCTCCGACTTCTTCGTGTGCTCCCGCAGCGGGAACGCGACGTTGTCGTAGAGGTCCATGGACCCGAACAGTGCACCGTCCTGGAACAGGACGCCGAACAGCTTGCGGATCTCGTAGAGCTCCTTGGCTGTGCACTGCAGGATGTCAGTGCCGTCGATGATGATCTTGCCGCGCTCCGGGCGCAGCAGCCCGATCAGGGACTTGAGGAACACCGACTTACCGGTACCCGACGGACCGAGCAGCGCACTGACCTCGCCCTCGGGAAGGGTGAACGAGACGTCCTCCCAGATCTTCTGCGATCCGAAGGACTTGGTCAGTCCCTCGACAGATATCTCGATACCCACGTCACCACTCCTCACTGCAGCCATCATCTGTGGCCACGGTCACTGTAAACTACCGCTTGGAGCGCGTGCTTCGTTACATACCGATAAGTAATGTATCGCAACGAACCTCGTCGGACCGACCTGCAGAAATGCCTGTGGGGCGGTCCGGCGACATCGCCGGACCGCCCCACAGGAGACGTGGTGCGTCAGATCACTTGAGGGTGACCGTCGCGCCGGCCTCCTCGAGCTTGGTCTTGGCGGCCTCGGCGGCCTCCTTGTCGACCTTCTCGACGATCGCCTTGGGGGCGGACTCGACGAGGTCCTTGGCCTCCTTGAGGCCCAGGCCCGACACGAGCTCGCGCACGACCTTGATGACGCCGATCTTCTTGTCGCCGGCCGACTCGAGGACGACATCGAACTCGTCCTGCTCGGCGGCGGCCTCGCCACCGGCAGCCGGGGCGCCGGCAGCGGCGACGGCGACCGGAGCGGCCGCGGTGACCTCGAAGGTGTCCTCGAAGAGCTTCACGAACTCGGAGAGCTCCAGAAGAGTCATCTCCTTGAAGGCCTCGAGCAGCTCGTCGTTGCTGAGCTTCGCCATGGTGGCGTCCTTTCTGTTGGTCCCGGCACCGTCATACGACACCGGAAGCGTGTGGGGTGTGTCAGTTCTTCTTGTCTTCGAGCGCCGCGAACAGACGTGCCAGCTGCGAGGCGGGCGCGTTGAACAGGCCGGCGGCCTTGGTCTGGTTACCCTTGAGGGCACCGGCCATCTTCGCGAGCAGGACCTCGCGGGACTCGAGATCGGCGATCTTGTCGAGTTCGGTGGCGGACAGCGATGAGCCGTCCATGACACCGCCCTTGATGACGAGCGCCTTGTTGTCCTTGGCGAAGTTCTTGAGCGCCTTGGCGGCGTCCACGACCTCACCGGTGACGAACGCGATGGCGGTGGGACCGGACAGGAGGTCATCGAGACCCTCGACTCCGGCTTCCTTCGCCGCACGCTTGACCAGGGTGTTCTTGGCCACGGTGTACGTGGCCGCGTCACCCAGCGTCTTGCGCAGTTCGGTGACCTGCGGGACGGAGAGTCCGCGGTACTCGGTGACCACGGCGGTCGTGGAGTTCTGGAAGTGCTGCTTGATCTCCTCGACGGCCTGGACCTTTGCGGGCTTTGCCATGTTTCGCCTCCTCTCTGCTTCTCACTGCCGGGAAATGCACGAACGCCCCGGGCGCAGGCGGCACGGGGCGTGGAGGAGGCGGGCACTGTGACGTGCCATTTCCTACACTGACCGGTGTTCTCCTGCGCGGGCCGTCCGGGCGCTCCCGGACCCTTCGACCACCCCCGGCGGGAGCGGCGACCTGCGGTCTTCGGTGAAACTTGATCAGGTGCCCGAGAGCAGAGCTCCCAGGCGTTCAAACTTCCCCATCAGGGTATAGGCGGCGGGTCGCCGCCGCCAAATCGGCGGGCCACCGGGGAATGGCGGGTCGGGCGTGTTTCTGACACTGTTGTGCCGTGCCCCCCGCCTCGTCCCGCGTCGCCGTCATCTACAACCCCATCAAGGCCGGAGTCGATGAGGTTCGTCGCCGCACGGCCGAGAGGGCCGCTCTGCACGGCTGGACCGATCCGGTGTTCTACGAGACGACCGAGGAGGATCCGGGCGTGGGTCAGGCCGAGGAGGCCGCCGCGAGCGGTGTCGGCCTGGTGCTCGCCTGCGGCGGCGACGGCACCGTGCGTTCGGTCGCCCAGGGCCTGGTCGGCACCGGCATCCCCATGGGCGTGGTCCCGCTCGGCACCGGCAACCTGCTCGCCCGGAATCTGGACATCCCGTTGGATGACGTGGACCGCGCCGTCCGCGTGGCCATGAGCGGCCGGAGCCGGGGGGTCGACCTCGGCCTGGTCCGCTACACCGACGGCGACGGGCACACCCACGACGACGTCTTCCTCGTCATGCTCGGCGCCGGCATGGACGCGGACATGATCGCCGGCACCCACGACGGCCTCAAGGCCAGGGTGGGATGGCTCGCCTACGTGGGCGCCTTCGCCAACACACTGCTCCGCGGCCACCGGATCAAGGTGGAGTACTCGCTCGACGACGGACCGGAGATCCACACCCGGGCGCGGACCCTGCTGGTGGCCAACTGCGGGATGCTCCAGGCCGGGATGATCCTGCTGCCCGACGCCGTGATCGACGACGGTCTCCTCGATGTGTTGGCGTTGCGGGCCAAGGGCGCCCTCGGTTGGGTCCAGGCCGGCGCGGTGCTGGTCCACCACACCTTCCAGCATCAGCTCACCCCGGCACTACGGAGGGGCTCCTCCCACGTCGAGGGCAAGGAGAAGCACCAGACCCGCCCACTGGACTTCCGTCAGGGTGAGGGGGTCTCGGCCCGGATCCTGGAGAAGCCCGCGTCGTTCCAGATCGACGGCGAGGAGTGCGGCACCGTCACCGAGTTCTCGGCGTGGATCAAGCGTCGGGGACTCACGGTGCGTGTCGCACACTGACCCTGCAGGAGTGTTCTCCCCGGGGTCGCGCCGCTCCGGTGGCGTCGCCGCCCAGGGAACGGGTGGTCGCGCTGCCCGGTCTGGGTAGCGTGTGGGTCGAGGAGACCGCCCGCCCGGGGTTCGGGGCGAGCGGGTCACACGGTGGGTGCGAACAGCTCGCACGGCGGACTGGCGGGGGCGGGTCATGGAGATCTTCGACGGACAGCGGACGGACCGGCTGACTCACGACCCGGCGGCCACGCCGCCGGGCGGCGC
>NZ_JAALEF010000002.1:0-13479 GCF_014145245.1 Dietzia sp. B44
CACTCGCGCGCGCCCTGCTGGCGCGCAAACCCGTGCTGCTGGCCGACGAGCCGCTCGGCGCGCTCGACGCGATCACCCGCGCCGACGTCCAACAGTGGCTGCGCGAGACCCTCACCGGGACCCCGGCCACGCTCGTCATGGTCACCCACGACGTCGATGAGGCGCTGCTCCTCGCCGAACGTGTGGTCCTGCTGGCACGGTACGAGGCCGACGCCCCGGCGCGTGTGGTCTCCACCTGGCCGGGATGGTTCGGCGACGACCGCCCCCGCGAGGTCCTCCTCGGCGACGAGGCGTTCGCCGCAGCCCGCCGGGAAGTACTCCAGGCACTGGCCCGGGAATCGCATCTGACCGAAGGCGGAACCGCCCGATGACCGTGCGATTCCTCCGGTCCGCTGCTCCCGCCTGCGTCACGGTCCTGCTGGTGCTCGCCGCCTGGATCACGGTCACCGCGCTCGAGCTCGTGCCGGACTACGTGATCCCCGCGCCCCTCGCCGTGCTCGACTCGCTCGTGAGCACCTGGCCCGACCGGCTCGGTTCCGCCACGCTGCTCACCGCCACCGAGACTCTCATCGGGGTGGTCCTCGGGGTGGTCGTCGCGCTGGTCGTGGTGATCATCAGCGCCTTCGTACCCACCGTCGGGCAGGCCATGACCCCCCTGCTGGTCGCCTCCCAGGCCATCCCGGTCATCGTGATCGGCCCGCTGCTGACGATCTCCCTGGGCTACGGGATGGCACCGAAGGTCATCGTTGTCGCCCTGCTGTGCTTCTTCCCCGTCGCGCTCAACCTTCTCTCCGGTGTCCGCACGGTCGACACCAGGTTGATCGACACGCTGCGGAGCCTGCACGCCACCAGGTGGTCGCTCTTCTGGCGGGTGCGTCTGCCCTACGCCGCCCCACGCGGTTTCGCGGGACTGCGCGTCTCGGTCACCTTCGCCCCGGTCGCCGCGGTCTTCGCCGAGTACACGGGCTCGACCAACGGCCTGGGCTACCTCATGCTCCAGGCCATCCCCCGGCTCCAGACCGATTTCGTCTTTGCCCAGGTGGTCGTGCTGACGATCATGTCCAGCGTCCTGCTGGCCAGCGTGACCATCCTCGAACGCCTCATCTGCCCTTGGAACACTCCCACCGGGGAAAGGAACCCATCATGACTCACTCACGACCCACTAAGACCCCACGCCAGGCCCGCACGCGGCCCGGGTTGCGCATGCTCGCGATCGCGGCCGCTGCCGCGGTGGCTCTGACCGGCTGTCAGGCGGCCCCGGACGACGCCGAGCCGGACGCGACCGCCGCCGCACCGGTCAGCGTCCTGCTCGACTGGAGCCCCAATCCCGACCATGTGGCCCTGTACACCGCGCAGCAGACCGGCGCCTACGACGACGCCGGCGTCGACGTGACGTTCATGACGCCCGCCAACACGGCCGACGCCGCGCGGGAGGTGTCCCTGGGACGTGCGGACCTGGCCATCTCGTATGAGCCCGACACCCTCATCGCCGCGGAGCAGGGCCTCGACGTGGTCTCGGTCGCCGCCCTGATACCCACGTCACTGACCTCGCTGATCGCCAGGACGGAGTCCGGGATCACCACCGCAGCCGACCTGGAGGGCAAGACCGTGGGGCTGTCGGGTCTGGCCTCTCAGCAGCCGACCCTCGACTTCATCGCCCGGGAGGCCGGGATCGACCCGGGATCGATATCCGCCCCCAACGTGCAGCAAAGCCTCAACCAGGCGCTCCTGACCGACCAGGTGGACGCGATCTTCGGGGCCTTCCGCAACATCGAGGGGGTCGAGCTGACCGCTCAGGGCGACTTCGTGGTGATGCCGGCCACGGAACTCGGGGTCCCGGACTATGCGGAGCTGGTGATCATCGCCAACCCGAGCCGCCTCGCCGACGACGCCGATTACGCCGAGCGCGTGCGGGCCTTCCTCGCCGGCACCGCGGCCGGTCAGGCCACGGCTCTGGACGACCGCCGGGCCGCCATCGACTCCCTCACCCCCGAGACCGAGGGTTCCTACGACCCGGACGTGCTCGAGCTGATGATCGACGCCACCCTCGAGCTGCTGCCCGAGGACGGTTTCGGCCAGCAGTCCGCCGAGGACTGGGCGGCATACGCGAGGTGGATGTACCAGAACGGACTGCTGGAGAGCGAGATCGACGGCGCCACCGCCACGACCAACGACTACCTGCCCGGAGCCGACGGCTAGAACCCCGCCCCGCGGGAGGTTGGGCGGGAGATTCCGCGGCAGATCTCGCGGAAGGCCCCGCCAGAGGTCCCGCCAGCTTCCGCGGGAGGCCCAGCCAGTCATCGACAAGAGCGTTTCGCACACATCGGTCGAGTACAAGTGTGCGAAACGCTCTTATCGATGGCCCCGGCGGAGGAACCGGGCCGCCTCAGCTCGGGGAAGCCTCCCGCAGCCGCGCGAGCAGCGGCTCGGCCGCCTCCTCGAGGAACCGGTCCAGGGTCTCATCGCCGATCTGGATCAGCGCGACGTCGGTGTACCCGGCCTCCCAGTAGGGCCGCACCTTCTCGACGATCGCGTCCAGGTCGGGCCCGCACGCCAGCTGCTCGGCCACGTCCTCGGGCCGGACGAACTTGGTGGCGGCGGCGAACCCGGCGGTGGTGGGCAGGTCGGCGTTGGCGGCCCAGCCTCCGGCGAACCAGCGGAACTGGTCGTGTGCGCGCTCGACGGCCGCCTTCTCCGAGTCGGGGTCCCAGCTGATGGGGATCTGGGCGATCGCGCGGGCGCCGTCACCGATCCGCTTCTGCCCCTCGAGCGCGTTCCAGCCCTCGATGTGGGCGGGTTCCGGCTCGGTGGCGATGAGATGGTCGGCATGCGGCCCGAGCCGGGCCACGGCCTTCTCCCCGCCGGCGGCCACGCCGATCGGCACCCGCTTCTCGGGCAGGTCCCACAGGCGGGCCGAGTCCACGCGGAAGTGCTCGCCGGAATAGGTCACCAGGCCACCGTCGAACAGCTCGCCGATGATCTCCAGCGCCTCCACCGTCATCTCGTGGCGCTCGTCGATCGAGGGCCACCGCTGCCCCACCACGTGCTCGTTGAGGTTCTCCCCCGCACCGATGCCCAGCATGAACCGGCCATCGGACATGATCTGCACGGTCGCGGCCTTCTGTGCCACCACCGCGGGGTGGTAGCGCAGGATCGGGCAGGTCACGTACGTGCACAGGTCCACCCGCTCGGTCACGTGCGCCACGGCGCCCAGGACGCTCCACACATACGGCGCGTGCCCCTGCGAGGACAGCCACGGGAAGTAGTGGTCCGAGGCCACCTCGAAGTCGAATCCCGCCTGCTCGGCCTTGGCCGCGTAGCGCACGAGTTCCTTGGGGCCGGACTGTTCGGTCATGAGGGTGTATCCGAAACGTGTCATGGATCCGAGGGTGCGCCGGGCACGGCCCTGTCGCCACCGGTTGCCTCCCGCACGGGGGCCGGGCACGGTCGGACGCATGACCACCTCACCGCGCGCCCTGCTGCTCGACGTCGACGGCACCCTGGTCGACTCCACCTACGTCCACGTGTGGACCTGGCACCGGGCCCTGGCCGAGGCGGGCGCGCCGGTGCCCTTCGTTGAGGTGCACCACCGGATCGGCAAGGACGGATCCACGTTGGTGGGCGAGCTGTTGGACATCGCGGGGGTCGACGACGACGAGGACCGCGATCGCGTGGCGGGCCGGGCCAAAGATCTGCATTCGGAGTACTACGCCGAGGCCGGGGACTCGCTCCGCCTCCTGCCGGGTGCCCGCGAGCTCGTGCGCGGCGCCAAGGAGCAGGGGTGGGTCACCGTGCTCGCCACCTCGGCCCCGCCGTCGGAGTTCGCCGAGGCGCGCGAACTGCTCGACGTGGACGACGCGGTGGATGCCGTGACGACCGGCGAGGACGTCGACACCGCCAAGCCCGACCCCACCATCGTGGCGATCGCCCTCGAGCGCTCCGGCGTCGACGCCGCGGACGCGGTCATGGTGGGCGACGCGACCTGGGACGCCGTCGCCGCCACCAAGCTCGGCATCCGCTCGGTGGCCGTGCGCACGGGCGGGATCGGTGACGCCGAGCTCCGAGAGGCGGGCTTTTCGGACATCGTCGACGACGCCGCCGGAGTGCTGGACCTGCTGTCCTCCGGCAGGCTCTGACTTGCCGGGGCGGGAAGGGCGGAAAGGGCGCGAACGCGGGACGACGAGGAGCGGGTCACCGCGCGGCGCGACCCGGGGTCAGGCGGAGCCCGCCCACGTGATCGACGCCTCGGAGCGGGTCGGGGTTTTGACGGGCAGCAGCAGGAGCAGGCCCACGAGCAGGACCAGGGCGATCCCGGCGATTCCCGCGCGGTCGGTGCCGAACCCCCACGTGAACAGGCCGAACAGCGCCGGGGCGAGGAACGAGACCGCACGCCCGGTGGTGGCGTAGAGCCCGAACATCTGGCCGTCGCTGCCCGGCGGCGCCAGGCGGGCCAGGAACGAGCGCGACGCCGACTGGGCCGGGCCCACGAACAGGCACATGAGCAGGCCGAAGAGCCAGAACATGGCGGTGCCGTCGACGAACAGCAGGACGGTCATCGTGCCGAGCATCGCCGCGAGAGAGCCGATGATCACCGCCTTGGGCCCCACGAGGTCGTCCACGACTCCCGCGACCGCCGCCCCCAGGGCCGCCACCACGTTGGCCGCCACCCCGAAGATCAGCACATCCCCCGGCGCGAGCCCGTACACGGTGACCGCCAGGATCGCCCCGAAGGTGAACACCCCCGCCAGCCCGTCGCGGAAGATCGCGCTGGCCACGAGGAACTTCACGGTCCGCGGGTCCCGGCGCGACAGGGCCTTGAGATCCCGCCAGAGGATGCGGTACGACTCGACGAAGCCCACCTCGTCGTCGTCGTCGCCCTTCTTCCCTCGGGGCCGGTTCTCCGGCACCGACCGCAGCACCGGCAGCGCGAACACCGCGAACCACACCGCCGCGACCAGGCACACCAGCCGCACGTTGAGGCCGCCCTCAGTGGAGATGCCCAGCAGTCCCCGCTCGTCGCCGTCCCCGGAGATGAAGCCCAGGAACGCGGCGAGCAGCAGGAAGATCCCGCCGAAGTAGCCCATCGCCCACCCGAACCCGGAGACCCGCCCCACGGTGGCCGGGGTGGAGACCTGCCGCAGCATGGCGAAGTAGGACACCTCGGCGAACTCGAACGTGATGGACCCCAGCGCGAGCAGCAGAAGTCCGACGAAGAACCACGGGTAGGGCGCGTCGGAGTCGACGAGGAACATCAGCGCGGTCAGCGCCACCGTGAGGTAGGTCCAGATGGCCAGCGACCGCCGGCGACGGCCGCCCCGGTCCGCGCGCTGGCCCATCACCGGCGCGGTCAGCGCGATCACCAGCCCGGCCAGCGCGATCGAGATCGACAGCCAGGTGGCGGCCGAGAACGGTCCGTCGAGGTCCGCCCCCACCGAGTCGGTGAGGTAGACGGAGAAGACGAAGGTGACGATCACCGCGTTGAACGCCGCCGACCCCCAGTCCCACATCGCCCACGAGAAGACCTGGCCGCGGGTGGCGGGGCGGAGATCGGGTGACAACGACGACGACGAGGCGGCGGTCTCTGGAGGGGGCGGTGTCCCGGTGCTGCTCACGCCCTAGAACCTAGTGCCCAGCGGTTCGCCTGAGGCCTCGAAAGGGCCGGTGGCGGGCCCATTTCCGCTGGTATGGTCGGTGCACATTCGGTGAATGCGAGATAGCTGTGGCGTGGTCGGCGTGGTTGGCCCTGACCGGCGCGTTGCCCGCTGTCGCGGTTCCCGCCGCACTGCGAGCGCTCGTCGTGACCGACTCCCCCGTTCACCACCCTCGCCGGTACGCTCACCCTCGGCCCTGACCACCTGACCCGAGGACGCATGATGCCGCTTCCCCTGCCCACCGCGACGAATCGTGCTGTCGTCACCGGCGCCTCCTCCGGGATCGGCATGGCGCTGGCCGCCGAGTTGGCCCGCCGCGGCCACTCCCTGATCGTGGTGGCGCGGCGCGGCGAGGTGCTGCAGGAACTCAAGGAGCGGTTGGAGAGCCAGTTCCGGGTGACGGTCGAGGTGCGGGCCTGCGACCTGTCCGATCCGGCCGAGCGGGCACCGCTGCTGGAGGAGCTGGCGGGCCGCGAGATCTCGATCCTGTGCAACAACGCCGGCATCGCCTCATTCGGGCCGGTCGCCGCGCTCGACCCCCACTACGAGAAGAGCCAGGTGCAGGTCAACGCCGTGGCCTGCCACGACCTCGTGCTGGCGGTCCTGCCCGGGATGGTCGAGCGCGGTTCGGGCGCGATCCTCAACGTGGGTTCGGCGGCAGGCAACATGCCCATCCCCAACAACGCCACCTATGCGGCCACCAAGGCGTTCCTCAACACCTTCTCCGAGTCGCTGCGCGGGGAGCTCAGGGGCTCCGGGGTCAACGTCACGCTGCTCGCGCCCGGACCGGTGCGCACCGAGGAGATCGCCGAGGAGGACAAGACCTTCGTCGACCGCCTGGTCCCCGACCGCTTCTGGGTGGACACCACGTACACCGCCCGGATCTCGCTGGACGCGCTCGCCCGGAACAAGATGCGCGTGGTCCCGGGACCCCTGGGCCAGGCCATGTCCGTGGCGGGCAACTACACCCCGCGCGGGGTCATGGCCCCGATCGTGGGACGGTTCTACGCCAAACTCGGCGAGGGACAGGCGGAGGGCTGATCCTCCGGGTCCGGTCGGGCGGTCGCTCGGCGATATAGTCGAGCGATGCCAGAGTCGAACCCCGGTCCCACCCCTGTCGCGTCGTCGAGCCCGACGCCCCACAAGGAGTCCAAGAACGACCGGATCGTGTGGATCGACTGCGAGATGACCGGCCTCGACACCGCGAACGACGCACTGGTGGAGATCGCGGCCCTGGTCACCGACTCCGAACTCAACGTCCTGGGCGACGGCGTGGACATCGTCATCCACGCCTCGGACGCCAAGCTGGCCGCGATGCTCCCGGTGGTGCGGGACATGCACTCCTCGTCGGGCCTGACCGAGGAGATCCGCGCCTCCGCCGTGACGGTGGCGGAGGCCGAGAAAGAGGTCCTCGACTACATCCGCGCCTGGGTCCCGGTCAGCGGGACCGCTCCCCTGGCCGGCAACTCGATCGGCACCGACCGCGGGTTCCTCGCCCGGGACATGCCCGAGCTCAACTCCTACCTGCACTACCGGATGATCGACGTGAGCTCGATCAAGGAGCTGTGCCGCCGCTGGTATCCGCGCATCTACTTCGGCCAGCCCGAGAAGGGCATGTCCCACCGCGCCCTGGCGGACATCAAGGAGTCGATCCGCGAGCTGAAGTACTACCGCGCCACGGCGTTCGTCCCGCAACCGGGTCCGACCACCGACGAGGTGCGCGCCGCGGCCGGCGCCCTGCCCCCCGTAGACTGAGCATCCGACCTCCCGTGCGCGGGCCCGGTAGGCGTCGACACCTGCCGATTTCCTGACCGGGACCCAGACCGGGTAGCATCGTCAACGCTGTTCGCGAGAACGGCGATGGTGGCTGTAGTTCAGTTGGTAGAGCACCAGGTTGTGATCCTGGCTGTCGCGGGTTCGAGTCCCGTCAGCCACCCCGGATGAACGAGGTCCGAACTGTCGACCAAGGGACCACCCTTGGACGGGGTTCGGGCCTCGTTCTCATTTGTCCCCTCCCATCTCGTCACCGAAACCGGCAGGAACCTCCCCGCTGGTGATTACGCTCGGATTCACGCCCACACCGATGCCGAGGAGTCCCGATGAGCGAGCCCGACTTCACCGGCCTGCGGGCGATGTTCGTCAACTGCACTCTCACGCGCAGCCCCGGGCTCAGCCACACCCAGGGACTCATCGACGCGAGCGCCTCGATCATGCGCAAGCACGGGGTCGAGGTGGAGACCCTCCGCGCGGTCGACCACCCGATCGCGACGGGCGTCTACCCGGACATGCGCGAGCACGGGTGGGACGTAGACGCCTGGCCGGAGATCTACCCGCGGATTCTTGAGGCCGACATCCTCGTCCTGTCCGGGCCCATCTGGTTGGGCGACAACTCCAGTGTGATGAAGCAGGTGATTGAGCGGCTCTATGCACTGTCCGGGATGCTGAACGACAAAGGTCAGCACCTTTACTACGGCCGGGTCGGCGGATGCCTGATCACAGGCAACGAGGACGGACTCAAGCACTGCGCGATGAACATCCTCTACAGCCTGCAACACCTCGGCTACACGATCCCGCCCAACGCCGATGCGGGCTGGATCGGCGAGGTCGGCCCTGGGCCGTCATACCTGGACCCCGGCAGCGGTGGGCCGGAGAACGACTTCACCAACCGCAACACGACCTTCCCGACCTGGAACCTGATGCACCTGGCCCGGCTGCTCAAGGCGGCCGGCGGCATCCCCGGCGAGGGCAACCAGCGCTCCGCCTGGGACTCCGGGGCCCGCTTCGGCTGGGAGAACCCCGAGTACCGATCCTGACCGCCCGATCCTGACCGAGCACCGATCCTGACCGAGGAGGGTTCCATGACCGGCGAGCACTCGGGGGAGCGAATCGCGAGCCAGGACCACCCGGTGAGTCCGGACGGGCCCCGGAGACCTGTCCTGATCGTCTTTGACGTCAACGAGACGCTCTCGGACATGTCGCCGATGGCCCGGCGTTTCGAGGACGTCGGCGTGCCGGCGCACCTGGCGTCGAGTTGGTTCGCGGGGCTTCTTTGGGACGGCTTCGCCCTCACGGTCGTGTCGGCGAGCGACTCGTTCGCCCACCTCGCCGCGGAGTCCCTGCGGGTCCGCCTCCATGGCCTGCCGCTCGATCGCGATCCAGACGATGCCGTCCAGCACATCATGGGCGGCTTCTCCGTCCTCCCCGTGCACTCCGACGTGCCGGACGGAGTGCACGCACTGACGGACCTCGGGATCCGGTTGGTGACTCTGAGCAACGGCTCGGCGGCGATAGCCGAAGGCCTCCTCGACCGCGCGTCGATACGCGAGCACTTCGAGGCACTCCTCTCGGTGGAGGACGCCGGCGCCTGGAAGCCGGCCGGCAGGGCATACGCACACGCTCTCGCCCGGTGCCATGTCGACCCCAGGGACGCGATGCTCGTCGCCGTTCATCCCTGGGACATCGACGGCGCCGCTCGGGCGGGACTCGGCACCGCCTGGATCACCAGGGACGGCGCGCCCTACCCGGGATACTTCAGGTCGCCGGACGTCACGGCGGCGTCCCTGGCGGAACTGGCGGACCAGCTGCGTCGCTGAAACCTCCCACTGACAGCGGCGGTGACGGGTCCGATCAGTTCAGCGACGCCATACGCTTGTAGTGCGCCCGCCGCAGGGGCATCGGAAGTTCGTCCACGGTGAGATCGGAGGTTTCGAGCCACCGGATCAGGCCGTTCACATCCGGTGTGGTCCGCACGGGTCCGACGGTCACCACGCCGCCCCGGGGCTCGCGGGTGATGCGATCGCACCGTTGTACCAGGACGACAGGTCCGTCCGCCTCCGGCTCACCCGCGGAACCGCACCTGCCGCCGAGCAGGCAGCTGGAGCGTGCCAGCACACCGTGAGCCGATCGACCCACTGCCCGGCTCAGGGCCGAGACCAGCGCGGACTCCCGCTCTCCTCCACAGGTGCCGCAGTACATCACCGTGAAGGCGTTCTTTTCTCCCTCACCGCGGTCCGGGGAATGCGCGTTCTCCGGAGTCTGGAAATTCGACATCGTCTACTCCTCTCGGCCGCGCCTGCAGTCAACCGGGCGCGGGGGAACTTCCTGGGTGTTGGCCTCGGCCATGCTCACGGGGATTTACGGCGGTTCGGGCCGGTCCCACATCCGTCGATACCGTCCGTCGGAGCTCACGAGTTCGGCATGCGTGCCGCGCTCGACCACCCGTCCCTGCTGTAGGACCACGATCTCGTCGGCGCCGATGATCGTGCTCAAGCGATGGGCGATGAGCAGGACAGATCGCCCGCGGGCCAGCTCGGCGATCACCTCCGAGACCTCGCTCTCCGTGCGGGTGTCCAGGGCCGAGGTGGGCTCGTCCAGCACCACGATCGGCGCATCCACGAGCAGTGCTCGGGCGATGGCCAGGCGCTGGCGCTGCCCCCCGGACAGTCCGGCACCGTCCTCCCCCAGACGCGTGTCGTAGCCGTGGGGCAGATCGATGATCGCGGTGTGGAGCTGCGCGCGCCGGGCCGCATCGATGACGTCGGCACGGTTCGCGTCAGGGCGACCGAGCGCGATGTTCTCAGCCACCGTTCCCGGAACCAGATGTGTCTGCTGGAACACCTGGGTCACCGTGGCCGCGAGGGTGTGTGGGGCGATCTCGCGGACGT
This sequence comes from Dietzia sp. B44, assembly GCF_014145245.1. NCBI lineage: Bacteria > Bacillati > Actinomycetota > Actinomycetes > Mycobacteriales > Dietziaceae > Dietzia > Dietzia sp. B44. The sequence continues at coordinate 10,316 of NZ_JAALEF010000002.1, forward strand.
CCACTCCGCCGATCTTCACCGAGCCGGCGGTGGGGTCGTCGAAGCGGGAGAGCAATCCCCCGAGCGAGGACTTTCCGCTGCCGGAGTGACCCACCACCGCGACCATGCCCTTCTCGGGGAGCGCCACATCGATCCCCTGCAGCGCCGGGGTGCCGTCGGGGTAGTCGTACCCCACCCCGTCGAACCGCACCTCGACGCCGCGGGGCGTCTTTGCCTCCGACGGTTCGGAGAGCTGCGGGATCTCGGCGACCGACCGCAGCCGTTCCAGGGCGGCACGGGTGACGTGCCACTGCTCCCCCACCGATAGGGTCGCCAAGAGCGGCCGGTACACCGCGATCGACACGAGGAGGAAGCCGATCGCAACCTCCGTCCCGCGCCCGGCCACCACCGCCATGAGGACCGGGACACCGGCCATGAGGACGGCCGAGGCCAGCATCAGCGGGGGTATCAACTTGCCGAGCATTCGCACGGAGGAATCCCGCAGCTCGAGTGCGGTCGCACGGAGGACCTCGGCGATCCGCCCCGGCGCCGCCAGCACTCGCCACACTGTGATCCCGGTGAGCACGTCGACAAACCGTGCCGAGGACTCGGCCTGCAGCGCGGTCCGTTCCCGGGCCGCAGCGGTGGTGCGTATGCCCGCCCACACGGTGGCCGGGATCGCCGCGACGACGGCGCCGCCGAGTACGAGCGCGACGACCGGGTCGTAGACGGCTGCCGCGGCGATGACGAACACCGGCAGTCCGAGGGCCTGACCCAGCTTGGGCAGTCCCTCGGACAGAAAGTCCTCGATCTGCTGCATGTCGCCGGTGAGCAGCGCCTGGATCTCCCCGCGGCGACGGCCGGAGGCCATCGGCACGGGCACGCGGAGCAGGTGCTCGAGCACCCACACCCGGGCATGAGCGGACACCTGGTAGGAGGCCAACCACGAGTCCCGGGCTGCCAGATAGGAGGCGAGCAACTGACCGAGGAGCGTCACCACGGCCACCGCGGTCACCTGGACGGCCCGGCTCTCATCCACCTGCCCGCCGCGCGCCAAGTGCACGACGAGGGTGATCAGCACCCCGTAGAGCAGCCCGCCGAGCAGGGACTGGACGATCCGCCAGCCCACCCCGCGCAGGACGCGGACCCGTTCAGCACCGGCGATCCGCCACATTGTGCCCACGCCGCTCATCGGATCCCCGCCTTCGCCCGCGACTCGGCGTCGTTCAACTCGGCGTAGAGCCCGCCGTGGTCGAGCAGCTCGTCGTGTGTGCCCTGCTCGGCGACCGCGCCTCGGTCTAGCACCACGATGTGGTCCGCCCGGCGGGCCAACGCGATCCGGTGGGTCGCCATCACCAGCGTCCTTCTCCGGCACCACCGGGAGATCGACTCCCACAACTCGTCCTCGGTGAGCGGGTCGACCGAGGCGGTCGGCTCGTCCATCAGTACGACCCAGGCGTCGACGACGAGGGCCCGCGCGAGCGCGAGGCGTTGCCGCTGCCCCCCGGACAGGCCTGCTCCCGCCTCCCCCAGACGCCGATCGAGGGCCGACTCCCCCAACTCGTCGCGAAGTCCGACGGCCTCCAGCGCGTCGAGCAAGAGACCGTCGGGGACGTCGAGCGCTCCCGTTCGGAGGTTCTCCGCGACCGAGCCGGCGAACAGCAGGGGGTTCTGGGCGGCCAGGCTCACCCAGCGCCGGCCGGGCGCGCTGACGAGCTCCACGGTGGGCACCCCACCGAGCGTCACCTCTCCGACCGGTGGTGTCCTGAGCCCGGCGAGTACCTCCAGGAGGGTCGTCTTGCCCGACCCGGACTCCCCCACCAGGGCGACGGTCGCGCCCTCCGGGACCCGGAACGAGACCTGTCGAAGGGTGTTCGCCCGCCCCCGGTGTCCGAAGTCGAGGCCGTCGACCACCACAGCCCGATCCCTCGGCTCGCGGCCGGTCACGGCCGGCAGGTCCACCGGGGCCAGGTCGAGCTGGTCCTCGACCGCCCGAGCACTCGCCGCCGCCAGGGGAAGAGAGTGCATCCGGTAGAAGAGCGTGACGAGCGGAACCGTGTAGGCCGGGGCCAGGACGATGAACAGCAGGAACGTCTCCACCTCCAGTCGACCCGCCGCGAGGAGCCAGGTCCCGAGTACCGCGACGACCGCCGGTGTGGCGGTGACCAGGGGTGAGAACCAGGCTCCCCACCGGAGGAACGCCGCGCCCCACGCGGACTGGAGGCTCGCGGTGTGTCGGATCGCGGACACCGCCGTGGAACCGGGCGTCCGGGCGCCGAAGACCCTGATCTCCGCGAGCGCGGTGAGCTGGTCCATCATCGCCCGGCCCATCGCCGCGTTGGCCACGACGAACTCTCCCATCCGGTGGGAGTTGGACCGCATCGCCCGGCGCATGGTCCAGAAGGCCAGCGGGGCCACCGCAGCGCACGCCAGCGCTAACCGCCAGTCCTCACCCAGAAGCCACACCGTCATGGTCAGCCACACCGTCACACTGGCCGCGAACTCCGGAACTCCGTGCGCGAGGATCCCCTCGAGCCGCTCGACCTCTTCCCCCGCGGCTGAGCGGGCGGAGGCCGTGTGCCCGTCCGACAGGTCGGACAGATCCGCACCGGACCACGCTTCTCCGAGGGCGCTGCGGATCCGAGCGATCACGTCGAAGGCGGCTCGGTGCGCCAGCGCGGTCGCGGCGCCGAAGGTGATATAGGTGACGACGACTCCCGCGGCCGCAAGAGCGACCGCCTGTGGAGCCGCCAGCCCCCCGTCTCCCACCACCAGGTGCACGAACAGTCGGTAGACGGCGTAGGGCACCGCGAGCTCCGCCACGGCCGAGAGCACGGCGAGCGCCACCGCGGCCACGAGCAGGCGACGGGACCCGCCAAGATGGGGGCGCACCAGTCGCGGAACGGCCCGATAGTCGAATCCCGAGGCACTCACTGCGGCTCCACTGCCCCATGGGCGGTCTGTGCCCGGTTGCCGGCCTGGTCGCGCTGACCGGCCTGAGACCGGCGACCGGTCGGGGTCAGCGGCTGCGCGGTGAGGATCAAGCGGTCCGGCGACTGCCGGCTCATGTGAACCCCCGCGCTACCCGCCGGGGTCCACTCCGCGGCCTGCAGTGCCGACGGACCGAAGGGGCACATCAGCCCGTCCGGCACGTCGACCACGCCGTCCGCGCTCAGGACCGCGCG
>NZ_JAALEF010000286.1:0-1886 GCF_014145245.1 Dietzia sp. B44
GGGAGCAGGAGCCGGGGCGGCCAGGATGGGTGGCGCAGGCACCCTGGCGGGCTTCGGGAGCCCGGGCGGCTTCGGAACCGGCGGACCGACGGCAGGAGTACCGGGCGGCGGCGGCATGTCGGCGGGCTCGGGACCTGCGGGAGCACCCGCAGGGGCATTCTCGTCGTCACATGGTGGTTCCCAGGCCAGCCGCGCAGGGATGATGCCGATGGGCATGATGGGCGCGGCAGGGGCCGGACAGAACGAGGGCCGACGCGGTCACACGCCGGCCGGATACCTGACCAACGCCACCAACACCTCGGAGATCATCGGGGAACCGGTCAAGGTCGCCCCCGCGGTTCTGGGACGAACGCCGCCTCCCGACGACGCCGCCGCCGAACAAGAGCAGCAGCAGGAGACCGCCTATGTCGGCCGGGTCGTCGGACGGCCAATCGTTGGATCATGACGGCGGGCCCTTGCCCGACCGACGTCCATTCCTAGAACGCCAACCCGTGCCGCTCCACCAGCGGCATCGTCGCCTCGAAGTCGATCTCCGCGCCGTACTCGGCAGCGAGCGAGGGGAGCGTATCGGGCGAGTACCCCCCTCCCGGCTCGGCGAGGCGGCGGAACAATGCCTCGAGGCCGCCCGGCACGATGATCTCGAGCACACGGAGTTCGTCGTCGCCAGCATTCCAGAACGTGTGCCAGCGACCGCGCGGCTTGGCCAGGAGGTCCCCCGGCGTCGCCGTGATCTCGACGCCCTCCTCGATGAAGCCGATGGTGCCCGCCAGCACGAATGTGTACTCGTCTTACCGGCTGTGCCGGTGCATCGGGGCGGCCAACGTCCTGGGGTTCACGATGTGCTCGATGATCGCGACCCGGCCGCCGGATACCTGGCTCTCGATGAGGTACCGGTCCAGCAGTCCGGGTTCGCCCGTCACGTCGCCCTGGCCTGCGCGCACGACGTGAGGACCAGGAGGCGTCTCTTTATCATCAATGCCGCTCATCATGCAAATCATACGACCGCGACCCCGGCGCGGGAACCCCCGGCGCGGGAACCCCTGGCACGCGGCCGCAGCCGGCATGGCCGAGCGAGTTCCACTAGAAGAACGCCGCCCAGACCAGGCCGACGATGAACAGTGCAACCCCCAGGAGGAACTGCGTCCGGTTCTGTATGTCATGCCACAAACTCGCCACGAAACGCTTCTTGATGTCGGCCCAGCGTGAGAACGGCGGATCGCCTTCCTCGGCCGGGCAACCGTCCGGCTCAGTTGCCATCCTCGGTTCCTTCCGCATCTGGGCCGGCGTCGTATACGGCATCGTGCACCGCGCCGCCGACTTCCTGTCCCGCCCACGCACCGACCCCGGCGCCGATTCCCGCCCCGATGAACGTGCCCACTGGCCCGAAGAACGACCCCGCAGCCGCTCCGGCAAGGGCCCCGCCGGCCATGCCGCCGCCAAGAGCCCCGCCCGTCTCGAGAATCGCCTCCTCGGCAGTGGTCTCCCCCCTGGCATACCCCGTGACGCCCTCGTACGCCGTGAACCCCCCGCCCGCGGGTCCGGCGAGCCGGCCGGCTCCCCGAAGCAGTCCGGCGGCCCGGCGCCCGGCGTCATCGGGCATCGGATCGGCCTTGTGTCTGCCCCTTGTCTCGGGGTCGTGCTCGTCCGCGAGAGCAGACGCCCCTTCTCTGACGGCCCCGCTACCTGCGGTGATGCCGGTTCCGAGAATCACTGCATCCGGCCCAGGGATGGTCGCCCTGTCCACCTCGGTCGGGATGGCCCGATGCATCATCCCGGCAATGGCGTCGATCTCCCGGCCGTAGTGCTGATCCAGCGACCCGACGGTGGCCAACGCCTGGCCGAGCGCCTCGACATGCCCGTCGACGACCTCCTGGGTGATCTCGTCG
>NZ_JAALEF010000286.1:1921-3882 GCF_014145245.1 Dietzia sp. B44
CGGGAGCCGGTCCCACGGAGTCCTCGCCCACCACGAGCCCGGCGGTCTCGGCCTCGTCGACCCGGTCACGAACCGCCTGCACCGCCGGCCCCACCGCGGCGGCGGCCCGGGAGAGGGCGTCAGCCAGCTCCCCGAGACCGTCCGCGAGCTTGGTGATGTGCACCTTCTCGCCCTCGGCGGCGTCCAGGACCGCATCGGCTGCCACGCCGTTCCAGCCCACGTCCAGCGCTGAGCGCCCGGCAGCCAGAGCCGTTCGGGCCTCGACAGCCAGCGCCACCCGCTCTGCGACGGCGGAGCTCGCCGTCGTCACGCCCCCGACATCCCACCGTCTGACCCGGCCGATCGTGTACCCCACACCGGTCCTTCCTCCCGCGCCGTCACAGTGTCTGACGGCGCGCCGGCCTGTCTGGTTCCACGGGGGGCCGAACTCTCACCTCACCGTGCGGCCGGCGCGAGGTGAGGGCTCGGTTACCGGTGTGCGGTCCGGGGTAACGACCGCGTCACATAGCTCGGCCACACTCACTCCGGTACGTCCGCACGCCCGCCGCACAGCTGGAGTCAACGAAGTGTCCTACGTCCAACCCTCGGACTTCACCCGCGCGATGATCGACGCCGGAGCGAGCAAGGTCCGTATGTCCACGCGTGACACGCTCATCCGGAGCTTCATGGCGGGCGCCATCCTGGGCCTGGCCGCCGCGTTCGCCATCACCGTCACGGTCCAGACCGGCAGCGCGCTCCTCGGGGCGGTGCTCTTCCCCGTCGGCTTCATCCTCCTGTACCTGTTGGGCTTCGATCTGCTGACCGGAGTGTTCACGCTCGTCCCGCTGGCCCTGTTGGACAAGCGCAAGGGGGTCACGGTCCGGGGGATGCTCCGGAACTGGGGCCTGGTCTTCCTGGGCAACTTCGCCGGCGCCCTCACCGTGGCGTTCCTCATCGCCTTCATCACCACCTACGGATTCAACATCGCGCCGGACGAGGTCGGCCAACGACTCGGCGAGATCGGTGAGTCCCGAACTCTCGGGTACGCCGAGCACGGGGCGGCCGGGATGCTGACCCTGTTCTTCCGTGGAGTGCTGTGCAACTGGATGGTCTCGACGGGCGTAGTGGCCGCGATGATGTCCACCAGCGTGAGCGGCAAGGCGCTGACCATGTGGATGCCCGTGATGCTGTTCTTCTACATGGGATTCGAGCACTCGGTGGTCAACATGTTCCTGTTCCCGACCGGCCTGATCCTCGGCGGAGAGTTCTCGCTGGCCGACTACCTGGTGTGGAACGAGATCCCCACCGTCATCGGCAACCTCGTCGGCGGACTCTGCTTTGTGGGTCTGACCCTGTACGTCACCCACGCCCGCACCAAGGCGCAGCGGCCGCTGCCGGAGGAGCCGGCCGAGCGCGAGGCCGACCGCGAGCCCGCCTCGGTCTGAGCGACACACGACCCCATCCGAGAGGAACCCCGATGACCCCCATCATGTCCAAGCACGACGCCGCGGCCCACGTGGAGTCCGCCCGCATCCGTCAGGGACGCACCTGGGCAGAACTGGCCGATCACCTGGGCGCACCGCTGGTGTGGACCACCGCGGCCCTGCTGGGCCAACACCCGATGTCCGCCGAGCAGGCGCGGTCGGTGTGCGAACTCCTCGGCCTGGACGAGGCCGTGGCGGAGAGCCTGGCCCTGCAACCGAACCGAGGGACTCCGCCGGAGGTGATGGCCGACCCGACGATCTACCGGTTCACCGAGGCCCTCTCGGTGTACGGGCCCGCGCTCAAGGCACTCATCCACGAGGAGTTCGGCGACGGGATCATGAGCGCCATCAACTTCTCGGTGGACTTCGCGAGGCGCCCGGACCCCGACGGGGACCGGGTGGTGATCACCCTGGACGGGAAGTTCCTCGACTACCGCTGGTGACGGCGCCCGGGCCGCCGGGTAGAACGACCGGCCCCCTCCGCGGGCGCCCGGGCCG
>NZ_JAALEF010000287.1:0-2883 GCF_014145245.1 Dietzia sp. B44
CCGGGGGCTCTCGTCATACCACCCCATCCACGTGCGTGGCAGGCTGCTGGCGAGCTTGCAGGCCTGCGGACGAAGACCGGGCCCGTCGCCGGCTCGGGTGACCGGCGGACCGGAGGGACTCGGCCTCGGGTTCGGACTGGCTGGCGTGATCGGAGCCGCCGTGATCTCGGATCTGGAGAATGAGAGAGGTGCCGACGGGGTGGACAAGCGACTGAATCGGCTCACCCTCGAGCGTCGGCAGGTGTGGATCTATGCCGCGGCCATCGCCGCGGGTCTCGCATCGGGGAGCGCCATCCCGGCGACGGCGTCGATGGCCGAGGTGCTGCTGTGGCCGGTTCTCGCCCTGTTGCTCTATGCCACGTTCCTCCAGGTGCCGGTGCTGCACCTGATCTCCGCCTCGCGTGACCTACGGTTCACCGGAGTGGTCCTGTTGGGCAACTTCGTGCTCCTGCCCCTGATCGTGTGGGCGATGGTGTCTCTCCTTCCCGCCGATCCCGCGATCCGTCTGGGCGTGTTGCTGGTGTTGCTCGTGCCGTGCACCGACTGGTTCATCGCCTTCACCCAGCTCGCCGGAGGGGATGTGCCCCGGGCCGTCGCGGTGACCCCCGTCAACCTTGTTCTACAGCTGCTCCTGCTTCCTCTTTATCTGCTGCTCATGGCGCGAGAGGAGGTCACAGGGTTGATCAGGCTCAACGTGGTCGCGCCGGCGCTGCTGATCGTCGCCGTGCCCCTGATCGCGTCGACGCTCACGCAGTGGTGGGTCGATGCCCGCCCGGGGCGTCTTGTGGTGCGTGATCGATGGGCCTGGGCGCCGGTTCCGCTGCTCGCTGGTGTCGTGTTTCTCGTCGCCACGGCTCAGGTGGATACCGTGCTCGGTGCGCTGAACGTTCTTCCGGTCGTCGTCCCGGTCTTCGTGGCGTTCCTGCTCGCGGCCGCGCTCACCGCCAAGGCTCTGGCGGTCTCGTTCTCTCTCCCGCCCCGACAGGCCCGGACACTCGCCTTCGGACTCGGGACCCGGAATTCGTTCGTCGTCCTTCCGCTGGCGCTCGCACTGCCTGAGGGGTTCGAGGTCGCGGCAGTGGTGATCGTGGCACAGACCCTGGTCGAGCTCCTCGGCATGATCGCCTTCCTCTGGCTGATTCCGGTGGTCTTCAGGACCGACCAGCGGTCCGCCGACGGGGGACTGTGAGGACCACCGTGTCGACGGGTCCCGGGGCGGCGGATGTGGCCACCGCACCTATCTGCGCTCGGCTGGTGCGAGGGCGGAGCGACGGTTGTCCACGGTGGTGCCGGCACACTCCACCGAGAGCCTGCTGCGTGTGTCACACGATGGCGTCGAGGGCGTGGGGCAGCGTCGTGACTCCGTCGGTCGCGAGGAAGTGGCCCGCTCCCGGGACGACCTGAGCCGACGTGCCGAGAAGACCGGCCAGGCGGTCTGTGAGGTCGACAGGAACATGATCGTCGTCGTCGGAACGCAAGATGGTGAGCGACCCGGCCCTCTCTCGGATCCCGGACAGGTCCACGCCGTCACCGATGAAGTCGTCCAGTTCGGGTAGCCCCGGCAACGGGTCGACGAATCCCGAGACGAGCACGAGACCGCCCACCTCCCACGGTCCCGTCAGGGAGGCGAGGTGGCGCAGAACGGTGAGGCAACCGAGGCTGTGGGCGACCACGATCGTGTCTCTCCCCGGGATACCGAGCTCTTCTGCGGCGGTAGCCGCCCACCGGTCCGGAGATGGGGACGTGGACTCCGGCAAGCCGGGTACTCGTGTGGGGACCCCCGCGTGTTCGAGCTGTTCTGCGAGCCACCCGAACCAATGGTCCGCGGGCGTCGCACCGTACCCGTGGAAGATCACGGCCTGGGTGGTTCTTACCGACGTCATGCCACCGAACGGTAGACCGTGCCGCAAGGGAGGGTGAGTACAGCCCTGGCGGCCTGGGTGTCGTTCCACTCCTCCGCACCGGCTCGCGGCCGGGGATCACCGAGGGGAGTGTCCGACCGTTGCTCGGGTTCAGTCCGAGCGCGGGGCAGTCGCTCACCTGCTCGCGTTGATGCATCAGTGTGCTGCCGGGTTCGGTGTCCGGCGGGCACCGGAGACCGGGCCGTGATGCTCGGAGGTTCTCGACGCGGAACGACGCGAGGTGCGCGGCGGTCGCCGTCGATCGACACAGCACGGTGTACCCGGCCACGACGGTGCGCGGCCGGCCGGCGACATGCCGTGGTGCCGGCTCGGTAGAAGACCCCGGCCCGGCCGGAGGCGCGGTAGAGGCGGTGACGGGTGAGACCGGTGAGCCCGCACACGGTCGCGATCCGCACGCCGAGGCCCCCGCCCTGAGTGCCCCCCACACGGTCGTGAGTCGGGACGGCCACTCACCGCACGCGACGGAGCTCTGGGAGGACGAGCCGAGCACTGGGAGGACGAGCCGACTCCGCCCTGCAGCTCGAGCCGCACTGATGACCGGATCGCGTAGGCCCCGCCCCCTCGGGTCGGGTAGGACACGTGGTGGCAGGGGCGGAAGGCGGGCGGCCGGAGGGGGAAAACGGTAGGGACGCAGCGGGAAGACCCGTCTGTACGTGGCTTTGGCGATCTGCCGGCATGGGCCTGCAGGGGCGCCCTGGGAGGCGTTGACCAGCCGATTTGGTGTTCCGTTGGGGCGCGTGTAACTTTATCGGAGCCGCCAGGGAGCGGGGGTCGAGCCGAGAGGTTCGAGTCCTGGTTTCGGGCGGTGGCTTCGCGAAGGGGCGCCGAACGATCGGGTTGACCGATCGACTTCGGTCCGCTAGAGTAGGCGAGCTGCCTCCGATGGAGAGCGGCAACTTCCCCCGAAGGTATGTGGCGATAGTGCCACATGGCGACGGTGTGGTGGTGTTGTTTGAGAACT
>NZ_JAALEF010000288.1:0-4226 GCF_014145245.1 Dietzia sp. B44
GGCGGGAGCCGCGACGGTCGGGGCCGCCGCACCCACCTCCGGCCAGGCGGCCGGGCACCCGGGCTGGGCCCCGTCGTCGGTTCTGGTGGGGGAGGACGACGACTCCGAGCAGGTGCTCCTGGCTCTGGCACGGAGGACACCGTCCCGCGATCACCGGGACCGCGCCGCGGCACAGGTCGCGACCGCGGTGCTCGGCGGTGGACTGAGTTCCCGACTGTTCCAGCGGGTCCGCGAGGAGCTCGGGCTGGCCTACACCGTGTACGCGTCGATGGACCAGTTCCGTGCGACCGGACTCGTCTCGGTCGTCGCCGGCAGCCCCGTCGGGCGGGTGGACGCCCTCAGCGGTGCGCTGGCCGAGGTCGTCGCCGGGATGGTGAACGATCCCCCGTCCGGCGACGAGGTCGACCGCGCGATCGGGCACCTCACCGGATCGATCAGGCTCGGGCTGGACGACCCACTGTCGCGGATGACGCGGATCGGCCGCCACCTGCTGGACCGCGACACTGTGGTGACCGTCGGGGAGTCGCTCCACCGGCTCCGCACCGTGCACCGCGACGACGTGGCGGACTACTGGACGGGCGAGACCGCGCCCTGGTGTCTGGCGGCCGTCGGGCCGGGCATGCCCGATGCCGGCGGCGCGGCTGATCTGCTCGCCGGCGTGGGCGGATAGGCTGGTGAGCGGTGTGACGACCGATGAGGAGACGATGACGGTGACGAAGGTCGGAGTGCTCGGTGCACGCGGCAAGGTGGGCACGGCGATCTGCGAGGCGGTTCGCGCGGCGGAGGACATGGAACTCGTCGCCGAGGTGGACCAGGGCGACCGGCTGCAGATGCTCACCGACGCCGGCGCGGAGGTGGTCGTGGACTTCACGCACCCCGACGTGGTGATGGACAACCTCGACTACTGCATCACACACGGCATCCACGCCGTGGTCGGCACGACCGGCTTCACCGACGAGCGGTTGGAGACACTGCGCGGACTGCTCGCGTCCCACCCGGATACCGGGGTGCTCGTGGCACCCAACTTCGCGATCGGAGCCATCCTCATGATGCGCTTCGCGGTCCAGGCGGCGAGGTATTTCCCCTCGGCCGAGATCGTGGAACTGCACCACCCGAACAAGGCCGACGCACCCTCGGGTACGGCACACCGCACGGCGGAGATGATGGCCGCCGCCCGCGCCGCGGCAGGGATGGGGCCCTCCCCGGACGCCACCTCCACCGAGCTGGAGGGGGCGCGGGGCGCAGATGTCGGCGGGGTGAGGGTGCACTCGGTCCGCGTGACCGGCCTGATCGCGCACCAGGAGGTCCTCCTGGGTACACAGGGGGAGACCCTGACCATCAGGCACGATTCCCTCGATCGCTCCTCCTTCGCGCCCGGTGTGCTCCTGGGCGTACGGTCGATCGCGGGCGCTCCGGGACTCACCGTTGGGCTCGACGCCTTCATGGATCTGTAGGCCGGCCCGTGGACAGAGTCGTCAAGCCGCTGGTCATGGCCCTCACGGCGGTGGGTCTGGTGGTGGCGTTCGGTTACCTGCTCTACCTCGGGTGGTCCATGATCAGCCGGTCCGAGTACCTCGCCATGCGTGGACTCGGCGTCGGGATCGTCCTGCTGACCGTCGTCGGGGCGTGGGCCATGTGGGCGATCCTGCGGAACGGATTCGAACTCCAGCGGATCTCCGCCGCGGCAGCCCAGGAGGGGATCGAACTCGATGTCTCCGACCTGGACCACCGCCCGTCCGGGCGACTCGAGCACGCCGCCGCCGATGAGCTGTTCGACCGCGTCAGTGCGGAGTACCAGGCGTCTCCGGACGACTGGCGTACCAACTACCGGTTGGCCCGCGCCTACGACCACGCGGGCGACCGCCTCCGTGCCCGTGAGGTGATGCGGGCGGCCATCGCCCTGCGGGAGGCGGAGTCCTCCGGGACCGGGGATCCGCGATGAGCACCGTCCTCGTGGTCCACCACGCTCCGTCCCCCAGGCTCCGACGAATCCTGGAGGCACTGGAGAGGGGTCTGGCCCATCCCGACCTCGAGGGCATCGAGGTCGAATCAGTGCCCGCACTTGCGACCACCGACGACCACGTTCTCCGTGCGGACGGCTACGTCCTGCTCACCCCGGCCAACTTCGGCTACATGTCCGGTGCACTCAAGCACTTCTTCGACCGCACGTACTACACCTGCGAGGGTGCGGTGGCCGGTCGGCCCTACGCCCTCTGCGTGCACGGGGACAACGACACCTCCGGGGCGGTGGCCTCGGTCGAACGGATCACCACCGGGTGGGACCTCCGCCAGGTCGCCCCGGCCCTACAGCTCACCGGCGAGCCCGGTCGTGAGGAACTCGACACCGCGTCCGAGGTCGCCGCGACGGTCGCCGCACACCTTCTCGGCTGACCCGCCGGGCGACACGACACAAGAGGGAGTCCCACCATGTCCGAGCTCGTCCGGCGGCAGGTCCGCATGGTCGCGCACACCGCGTTCACCCCACCCGACGAGATCGGTTGGGAGACGGATGCGGACGGCGGCTCCGCCCTGGCCGAGTTCGCCGGCCGCGCCTGCTACCAGAGCTGGGACAAACCCAACCCGCGCACCGCGTCGAACGCCGGGTACCTGAGGCACATCCTCGAGGTGGGGCACCTCTCGGTGTTCGAGCACGCGAGCGTGACGTTCTACATCACCGGTATCTCCAGGTCGTGCACCCACGAGCTCATCAGGCACCGCCACTTCTCCTACAGCCAGCTGTCGCAGCGGTTCGTCCCGGAGCATGATTCCAAGGTGGTGCCCCCGCCCGCGATCGCCGACGACCCGGAGCTGGTGGAGATCTTCCGCCGCGCCACCGACGCGTCGCGGGAGGCCTACGCGGAGATGCTCGCCAAGCTCGAGGAGAGGTTCGCCGACGTCCCCAACCCGATGCTGCGTCACAAGCAGGCCCGGCAGGCCGCGCGGTCGGTCCTGCCCAACGCCACCGAGACCCGCATCGTGGTGACCGGCAACTACAGGTCGTGGCGGCACTTCATCGGAATGCGGGCGACCGAGCACGCGGACACCGAGATCCGAGGACTGGCGATCGACGTCCTGCGTCAGTTGCGACAAGCGGCGCCGGCGGTGTTCTCCGATTTCGAGATCACCTCGCTGGAGGACGGCTCCGAGATCGCGGTGAGCCCCTACGTCCTGGAGGGATGAACCGGTTCACCGGGTCGGAATCGGGACTTCCCGTGGTCTGCGGGTAGTCTGGGAGGCCATGACACACGTGACCACTGGGGGCCCGATGTCGGCAGACGGTCGGCCGGCCCCCACCCGACCCGGACGCCCCACGCCGTTCGGCACGGTGCTCACGGCGATGGTCACCCCGTTCGGGTCCGACGGTTACGTCGACCTGAAGGCCGTCGCACGTGTCGCGGAACACCTCGTGGAGTCGGGGTGCGACGGTCTCGTCGTGTCCGGGACCACGGGAGAGTCGCCCACCACCACGGACGCGGAGAAGATCGCGGTTCTCGAGGCCGTTCTGGCCGCGGTGGGGGACAGGGCGACGGTGGTGGCCGGAGTCGGGACATACGACACCGCACATTCCGTGCACCTCGCGCGCCAGGCGGCGTCCGTCGGTGCCCACGGCATGCTCGTGGTGACCCCGTACTACTCCAAACCCACCCAGGCCGGACTCGACGCCCACTTCCGGGCGATCGCCGACGCCACCGACCGACCGGTGATGCTCTACGACATCCCACCGCGGTCAGTGGTCCCGATCCAGGCGGAGACGCTCATCGGACTGTCGTCCCACCCGAACATCGTCGCCGTCAAGGATGCCAAGGGCGACTTCCACGACGCGGTCACGGTGATGTCCCACTGCGACCTCGTCTACTACTCGGGCGACGACCAACTCAACCTCCCGTGGCTGGCCGTGGGAGCCAGCGGTTTCGTCAGCGTGATCGGCCACGTGGCCGCCGCGCGCCTCGTCGAGCTGCGCCGCGCCTTCCTCGCGGGCGAGGTCGACACCGCGCGACATATCAACCTCGGACTCCTCCCGCTCTTCGACGCCCAACGGGCGCTCGGCGGCGTGTCGATGTCCAAAGCAGCACTAGAACTTCTCGGGATCCCGGCCGGAGTGCCGCGACTCCCGCAGTTACCACCGACCACCGAGCAACGGGACGCACTGGCGTCGCTGTTGCACAGAGCAGGAGTCATCAGATGACGGAGAACCCGACCAACAGCCGCGGACGCGGCCGGACCCG
>NZ_JAALEF010000289.1:0-3688 GCF_014145245.1 Dietzia sp. B44
CGAACGCCGCCGAACTCGTCGTCGTCATCATCGGATCCACCACCGCACCCCCCTGCGCCTATCGAACTCGCCACCATTCGAACGTGTGATCCATCTTATCGCCCGGGGCGGAATAGCACAAGTGTTCGATCCAGAATTGCCGGGCATGGCGCCCAGACCACCCGGTGATCACACGACAGCGGCGCCTCTCCACTGGAGGAGAGACGCCGCTGGTGGCACCGACCCCGTCGGGTCGCCGTGAGTGTGATCAGGCCGAAGCCGCTGGTCAGGCAGAGGCGCCCTTGGACTTGCCGGCCGACTTGAGGTCGTTGCACGCCTCGACGACCCGCTCGGACATCCCCTGCTCGGCCTTCTTGAGGTACGAGCGCGGGTCGTAGACCTTCTTGTTGCCGACCTCGCCGTCGATCTTCAGGACGCCGTCGTAGTTGGCGAACATCTGACCGGCGATCGGGCGGGTGAACGCGTACTGCGTGTCGGTGTCGACGTTCATCTTGATGACGCCGTAGCTCAGCGCCTCCTCGATCTCGCTCTTGGCCGAGCCCGAGCCGCCGTGGAAGACGAAGTCGAACGGCAGGTCACCCTCGTTGAGACCGAGCTTCTCCACCGCGACCTCCTGGCCCATCTTGAGCACCTCGGGACGCAGCACGACGTTGCCCGGCTTGTAGACGCCGTGGACGTTGCCGAACGTCGCGGCGAGCAGGTAGCGCTGCCCGGTGTTGCCGGCCCCGAGCGCGTCGATGGTCGCCTCGAAGTCCTCGCGGGAGGTGTAGAGCTTCTCGTTGATCTCGTTCTCGACACCGTCCTCCTCGCCGCCCACGACGCCGATCTCGATCTCGAGGATCTGGTTGGCGCTGGCCGTCTTCTCGAGGAGCTCCTTGGCGATCTCGAGGTTGCGGTCGAGCGGGGTGGCCGAGCCGTCCCACATGTGCGACTGGAACAGCGGGTTACGCCCGGCGTCCACGCGCTCCTGGGAGATCCGGATGAGCGGGCGCACGAAGGTGTCGAGCTTGTCCTCGGGGCAGTGGTCGGTGTGCAGCGCGACCAACACGTCATACTTCTCGGCCACGATGTGCGCGAACTCGGCCAGCGCGACCGCGCCCGTCACCATGTCCTTGACGTTCAGGCCGGACCCGAATTCCGCTCCACCCGTGGAGAACTGGATGATCCCGTCCGAGCCCGCGTCGGCGAATCCCTTGATGGCCGCGTTGATGGTCTCGGAGGAGGTGCAGTTGATCGCGGGGTAGGCGAAGCCCTCCTTGCGAGCCCGGTCGAGCATGTCCTTGTACTGCTCCGGGGTGGCGATAGGCATTGACGATCCTCCAGATTTCGGCACTGTGACTCATCCCATCCTACGAGGTACCGCGAGGTGGCGGGCCCCGGAGGACCAGCGGGGGCACGGTTTCAGCCGTTTCCCAGCAGAGCGGGTCTACGATTCCCGAGGTGAACACGCACCTGGTGGCCGAACAGGCCCAGCACGTCCTGGCGCTCGGTCCCGGATTCATGGACCCGGAGTTCTGGCTGTCCGGCGACGGACCGTTCGGCAACGCGATACTCCCGGCTCTCCTCGCCGTGGTCTTCATCGAGTCCGGTCTGCTGTTCCCGTTCCTCCCGGGCGACTCGCTGTTGTTCACCGCGGGGCTGCTCACCCAGCAGGACAACCCCTTCGCACCACTGTGGGTGGTGCTGGTGGCCGCCCCGATCGCGGCGTTCCTCGGCGACCAGGTGGGCTACTTCATCGGCAACCGGTGGGGCCACCACCTGCGGGAGCGGCCGGACGGGCGGATCTTCAAGCAGGTCTACATCCGCGAGGCCCACGAGTTCTTCGACAAGTGGGGGCCGGCCACGATCATCCTGTGCCGCTTCGTGCCGATCGTCCGCACCTACGCGCCGCTGGTGGCGGGCATGGCCGGGATGCGCTACCGCGTGTTCGTGCTGTTCAACATGGTGGGTGCGGTGTTGTGGGCCGCGGGGGTGACCGCACTCGGCGCATGGTTGGGGCAATTCGCGCTGATCAAGGAGCACATCGACCTGATCCTCATCGGGATCGTGCTGATCTCGGTCATACCGATGGCCGTCACCGCCGGGCCGAAGCTCGTCGACCGCATCCGCAACGGGCCCTCCGCGCCGGCGGTCTGAGCCTCAGCCGTCCGCAGCGTGCTCGCGGACCCACGCGTGCATCGCGATCCCCGCGGCCACGCCCGCGTTGATGGACCGGGTCGAGCCGAACTGGGCGATCGACACCGTCCTCGCCGCCCGCAGGCGCGCGTCAGCACTGACCCCGGGGCCCTCCTGACCGAACAGCAGCACGCACTCGCGCGGGAGCCGGGCGGTCTCGAGCGGCTCGGCGCCGGGGAGATTGTCGACGGCGACGACCGGCACCCCCTCGGAGTCGGCCCAGGCCATCAGCGCGGCCACGTCCTCGTGGTGGCGCAGGTGCTGGTAGCGATCCGTGACCATCGCCCCGCGGCGGTTCCAGCGACGTCGCCCCACGATGTGCACCTCCGCCGCGAGGAACGCGTTGGCCGTCCGGACGACGGTGCCGATGTTGGCGTCGTGGCCGAAGTTCTCGATGGCCACGTGGAAGGGGTGCCGCCGGGTGTCGAGGTCGGCCACGATCGCCTCACGCCGCCAGTAGCGGTAGCGGTCGACCACGTTGCGGCGGTCGCCCGAATCGAGCAGGTCCGGATCCCAGTGGTCGCCCGTGGGCCGCGGCTCACCGGGGTGCTCGAGCTCCCACGGGCCCACCCCGACGAGGCCTTCTCCCCACTCCGTCGGCCCGGCAGCGGGATCGACCGTCGCCCCCTCCGGGTCGGCAGCGGGGTCGCTCACGAGGTGAGACGTCGATTGACCAGCCTGATGACCCGCCCCGGCCCGATCTGGGACGCCAGGTACATCGCGGTGGCCTGCGTGCCCACGGGCCGGTGGACCTCGCGACCGAGCACGCCGCGAATCCGACCCAGCACCCCGGACGGGGTGCGCCGCGTCTGTTCGGCCAGCCCGAGGATCTCGCCGGCCACGTCGGCCTCGGTCAGGCGGACGCCCATGTTCCGCATCCCGGCGGTGTCGACGCCCTCGAGCATGCCGGTACCCACGTAGAGCGGCCACACCGAGCACACCCGGATGCCCTTCGGACCCCATTCGAGGTCCAGCGCCTCGGTGAGCCCACGGACGGCGAACTTGGTGGCCGAGTACACGGCCATCTCGGCCTGGCCGTAGATCGCCGAGGCCGAACAGAGGTTCACCACGGTCGGGGCCGGGGCCTTCTCCAGGTACGGGAACGCCGCCCGGCAGCCGTACATCACGCCCTTGATGTTGACATCCACCAGCGCCGAATCGCGCTCGTAGCTCGCGTCCGTGAACGGCATCCCGTACAGCAGCCCGGCATTGTTGACCAGGACGTCCAGCGCGCCGCCGGAGCGGTCGGTCAACTCCGCCAGGGCGGACTCCCAGGCGGCCGGGTCCGTGACGTCCAGTGCGCCGGTGACCACGCGGTCATCCCCCCGCGCCCACTCGCACGGTTCCAGGTCGAAGGCACCCACGAGATAACCGGCGTCGGCGAATCTGCGCGCGGTGGCCTCGCCGATCCCGCGACCGGCGCCGGTGATCAGGACCGTGCGGATCCCGGTTCCACCCGGCGAACCCGCGCCGGCAGCGCTCATGCCGACCGCCCGGCCGTGCGGGCCGCGGC
>NZ_JAALEF010000290.1:0-4479 GCF_014145245.1 Dietzia sp. B44
CACCACCCGGACGCCGAGCTCGTCCAGCGCGCGGATGAGCACGCGCCCGCCGCCGGAGTCCAGGTGGGAGTCCATCGGCCAGGCCCGGGGGTGGACGACGACGACATCGCGGCCCGACCGCGCCAGTGCGCAGGCCACCTCGAGACCGATGAAGCCGCCGCCCACCAGGGCGACCCGACCGGGGTGTTCCTCGAGGTGGGCGGTGAGTCCCCGGCAGTCCGAGGCGTCGCGGAGCGGGAACACTCCCGCGGCGAGCGCCCCGTCCGTGCCACGGACCCCGTCGATCGGCGGGATGGTGGCCTCGGAGCCGGTCGCCAGCACCAGGTGGTCGTAGGGGACGCGCTCGCCGTCGGCGAGCTCGACCTCCCGGGCCACCCGGTCTATCCCCTGCACCGAGGCGGACGTGCGCATCTCGATGTGGTTGCGGTCCCACCACCCGGTGGGCTTGAGCCGGGTGGATCCCGGGTCCCCCATCCCCCCGGCCACCACGTGCGAGAGCATGATCCGGTTGTACGGCGCCTCGGGTTCGGCGCCGAGGACGGTCACAGACATCGTCTCGGGATCCGGTTCGGCGCGCCGCAGCTCCTCGGCGAGCCGGGCACCGGACATCCCCGCCCCCACCACCACCACCCGCATCACGCGGCCTCCAACCGGACCGCGCACGCCTTGAACTGCGGCATGCGGCTGTAGGGGTCGAGTTCGGGCAGGGTCACCAGGTTCGCGCGGGCGGCCCCGGAGTAGTGGAACGGCAGGAACAGGGTGTCGGTCCGCATGTCCTCGTCGCACCGCACGAGCGCTTCGACCGCCCCGCGGCGGGACACCACCCGGGCGCGTCCGCCGTCGTCGAGCCCCACGGCCCGCGCGACGACCGGGTGCACCTGGACCCACATCTCGGGGTCGGCCGAGAGCAGCTCCGGCACCCGCCGCGTCTGGGCACCGGACTGGTAGTGCGAGAGCACGCGTCCGGTGGTGCCCAGCAGCGGGTAGTCCGCGCAGGTGTCCTCCGCGGGTGGGTCCACGGCGGCCACGGCGAAGCGGGCCCGGCCGTCCTCGGTGGCGAAACGATCGAGGAACATGCGCGGTGTCCCGGCCGGGGTGTCGGCGCCGCACGGCCAGAACAGTGCCTCTCCGGCGTCGAGGCGGTCCCAGTCCATGGCCGAGTAGTCCGCCTTGCCCCCGGCGGAGGCGCGCGCCAACTCGTCGAACACCACCCGCGGGTCGGTCGGGAACCGATCAGGCCGCCGCCCGAGTCGGCGTGCGAGCTCGTTCCAGATCCACAGTTCGTCGCGGGCGCCCTCCGGCGGGGTGACCGAGCGGCGTCGACGCAGCACCCGGCCCTCGAGGTTGGTCAGCGTGCCCTCCTCCTCGGCCCACTGCGGGACCGGGAGGACGACGTCGGCGAGTTCGGCGGTCTCGGAGAGGACGAAGTCGGCCACCACGAGGGTGTCCAGCGATCGGAGCCGGGACGTGACCAGGTCGGCGTCGGGCGCGGAGACCACGGGGTTCGAGGCGTGGAGCAGCATCGCCGTGGGCCCACCGGGCTGCCCGAGCGCGTCCAGGAGCTCGAAGGCCGAGAGCCCGGGCCCGGGGATCTCCTCGGGCCCCACTCCCCAGACCGCGGCGACGTGCGCGCGGGCGGCCGGATCGGTGATCATCCGGTAGCCGGGGAGTTGATCGGCCTTCTGCCCGTGCTCCCGGCCTCCCTGCCCGTTCCCCTGGCCGGTGAGGGTGCCGTAGCCCGTGCCGGTCCGGCCCGGCAGGCCCAGTGCCAGCGCGAGGGCGATCACGGCTCCGACGGTGTCGGTCCCCCGTGAGTGTTGTTCGGCACCGCGGGCGGTGAGGACGTAGGCACCGGTGCCCGCGTCACGAGAGCCCGCCAGCAGTTCCACCGTGCGTTCGAGTTGGTCGGCCGAGACACCGGTGACGCGTTCGGTGCGGTCGGGCATCCAGTCCGCCGCGATCGCCCACGCGTCCTCGAAACCCGACGTCCGGGTGGAGACGTACTCGGTGTCCAGGTGTCCGCCCACCACGGCGACGTGCAGGAGCCCCAGGGCCAGCGCCGAATCCGTGCCCGGCCGCAGCCTCAGATGGATCCCACCGCCGTCGACGGCCCGGTGCGCGGTCGCGCTGAGGCGCGGGTCCGCCACCACCATGCCGCCGGCCGCCGCGGCCGTGTCGAGGTGCTGGACGAACGGGGGCATGGTGTCGGCGGGGTTGGCACCGATGAGCAGCACCGCCCGGGCGTCGTCGAGGTCGGTCACGGGGAACGGCAACCCCCGGTCCAGCCCGAAACTCCGGTTCGCCCCGGCCGCCGCACTCGACATGCACCAGCGGCCGTTGTAGTCCACGAGTCTGCTCCCCAGCGCGAGGCGGGTGAACTTGCCCAGTGTGTAGGCCTTCTCGTTGGTCAGGCCACCCCCGCCGAAGACCGCCACGGCGTCGGGGCCTCCCGAGGCCTGCGCCCGCCGGATGCCGTCGGTGACCCGGGTCAACGCGGTGTCCCAGTCGGTCGGCCGCAGGTGCCCGTCCACCCGGATCAGCGGCGTGGTGAGCCGATCCGGGTGGTCGAGCAACCCTGCCGACGTCCACCCCTTCCGGCACAACCCGCCCCTGTTGGTGGGGAACTGCTCCGGGGTGATCGTCGCCGGTCCGTCACCGGCGGACGGCGTCACCGACATCGCGCACTGGAGTGCGCAGTACGGGCAGTGGGTGTGTGTCGGCGGGCCGGTCGTCGTCAACGCGTGCACCATGTGTCCTCTTCGTCTCGATCGTCGACCGAGGCCGGTCAGGCCTCGGCGCCCACGGGGACCCGGGGCTCGGTGGGTGCCGCGGCGACCGCGTCGACCCCGGCGGAGGCCCGCATGTAGACGACGCGCGTGACGATCGCCGCCACCACGTAGAACACCATGAACACGAGGAACGCCGACGTGGCCGCACCGGAGGACTGGTAGGAGGTGCGCAGGGTCATGTTGATGAGGAAGCCGCCGAAGGCCCCGACCGCGCCGGCGACCCCGATGAGCGCCCCGGCGTGGGCCCGCGACCAGGACGTCCGAGCGGCCTCGTCCAGTCCGAGTGTGTGGCTGCGCGCCTCGAAGACCGACGGGATCATCTTGTACACCGAGGCGTTGCCCACCCCGGTGAGCCCGAAGAGCGTGAGGAAGGCGGCGAAGAACAGGACGAGCGCGCCACCGGCGAGCCGGCCGTCGTTCGACGCCTGGATGTTCGAGGTCACCACGAGCGCGACGGTGGTGACCGCCATCCCGCAGAAGGTCACGAAGGTCACCCGGGCTCCCCCGAAACGGTCGGAGATCCGTCCACCGGCCATGCGGGTGAGTGAGCCCAGCAGTGGTCCGAGGAAGGTGATCTGTGCCGCGTGCAGGGCCGCCTGGGCCGGCTCCTGGCCGTTGCCGGTGAAGGTCATGGTGAGCATCTGACCGAACGCGAAGGCGAATCCGATGAAGGATCCGAAGGTGCCGATGTACAGCAGCGACAACACCCATCCGTCCTTGTCGCGGGCCATGTCCTTCATGCTCTGCACATCCACCGTCTGGTGCGCGAGGTTGTCCATCTTCAGCGCGGCGCCGATCCCCGCGACGACGAGCAGGACGATGTAGACGCCGATCACCCAGTGCGGTGACCGGTTGCCGGCCAGTGCGATCACGATGAGCCCCACGACCTGGATCGTGGCCACGCCCAGGTTGCCCCCACCCGCGTTGAGGCCGAGGGCCCAGCCCTTCTCCCGCTGGGGGAAGAAGGCGTTGATGTTGGTCATGGACGACGCGAAGTTGGCGCCGCCGAGTCCGGCGATCGCGCCCACGACGAGGTACATCCAGAGCGGTTGGCCCGGGTTCGCCATGATCCACAGCATCCCGACCGCGGGGATGAGCAGGACGAAGGCCGAGAACATGGTCCAGTTGCGTCCGCCGAAGGTGGCGGTCGCGAGCGTGTACGGGATGCGCAGGAAGGCGCCGGTCAGCGTGACCACCGCGGAGACGAGGAACTTGTCGGGTGCGTCCAGTCCGTAGACGTCCTGGGGCATGAACAACACCATGACGGCGAACAGGGTCCACACGGAGAACCCGACGTGCTCGGCGAAGACCGACCAGTAGAGGTTGCGCATGGCGGTCTTCCTGCCGCCCGACTTCCACTGCGCGTCGTCCTCCGGATCCCAGTTCTCTATGACATGTGAGCGCGACATGAGGTCGACCCCCTCTCTCTCGTGACGTGGACACCCCCTCGGTGTCCTTGCGAACTGACCGTATGCACGCCCTGTTTCCCCGGCGCTACCCGGTATGACGTGATGGTCACGGTGTCCTCACGCCGGACGCAACCCGCCGTGAGGGGTCTGCCACCGTGGTGGACTGGGGTCATGTCACCCCGGTTCACACCCCGCGCCCTCGGCGCCGTCGTCACCGCCGCCGCCCTCGCCACGGGCCTCGCGCCCGCGGCATCCGCCCAGCCCACCGAGGCGTGGCGGGA
>NZ_JAALEF010000291.1:0-3846 GCF_014145245.1 Dietzia sp. B44
GGCGGCGCGCCGGTGGCTCGCCCAGGCCCCGCCCGCCGACGCCGACTGGTCGTACGCGGACCTGCGCGACCCGGTCTCCGGGTGCGCCATGCACTTCCGCGACCGCCGTCTGGGCTTCGACGAGGCGGAGGTGGTGGTG
Organism: Dietzia sp. B44; assembly: GCF_014145245.1. Classification (NCBI taxonomy): domain Bacteria; kingdom Bacillati; phylum Actinomycetota; class Actinomycetes; order Mycobacteriales; family Dietziaceae; genus Dietzia; species Dietzia sp. B44. The sequence goes on from NZ_JAALEF010000291.1 coordinate 140, forward strand.
GACTGCGGCCTCTCCCGGGCCGACGTGACCGTGCACCACCCGGGTTTCGCCGGACTCAAGGGATCCGACGCCGGGATCGCCGCCTACCTGTTGCTCGACGCCATGTGCGGGGAGGCCGCGGTGGAGACGTGGGTGGGCATGATCCGCTCCAACGCCACGGCCCCGGGGGACGACGCGGTGTCGCTGGACGCGCTGCCCGGGATCCTGCGGGAGATCGAGCGGGACAACACGGACGAGGACGGGGAGCCCGCCTGGCAGATCCTGCACGGCGACACCTCCCGGGGCCCGATGGTGGCCGTGGTGCGTGTGCCCCTGGTGGCCCTGTCGGCCCCGGAGTTCGACCGGCACGTCGCCGTCCATGTGCCCTATACGGATGTCGAGGACGGCGGTCTGCCGGGATCGGCCTCCCTGCCCGGCCTGCGGGACTTCGAGGACCACCTGGTCGACCGCCTGGAGGGCACCGGCGAGTGCGTGGGCGCCGAGAGCTGCAACGGCCGCCGCCTCCTGCACTTCTACGTGGACTCCGCGACCCCCGCGCACGAGCAGCTGCGCGTGGCCGCGTCCGGCTGGGAGCAGGGCGAGGTGACCCTGACGGTCACCGACGATCCGGGCTGGCGGAAGGTGCAGCACCTGCGGGTGTGAGGTCCCCCGAACTCGGACCTGGACCCGGGATCGGGCCCACGAACGCGTCCTCTCCGGGGCCGGTCACGACCGACACCTGCCGGGCGGGTCCGGAACGCGGTTCGATGGAGATCCAGCCCGGAATCCTGCCATCGAGTACCAGCTCGGGCGGATTCCCGGTCGTGGCACGCCCGGGGCCGGGGGCGTCCCAGTCGGCATCCACCCGGATCACGGTCGGCGGTGTCACGTCGGGGCCGCCGGGACCGGCGAGCGCGTCGATCCGCCCCTCGCTCAAGGGGCCGTCGACGTCCCAGAACACCGCGTCCACGGGGGCGCCGGCGTCCGAGGCATCGGGGTCGACAATCCGGTATCTGGCCTCGTCGCCGATCGCCAGCAGCGGTCTCCAGCGGTCCGGGACGTCGGTGACCACCGCCACCCGGTACCCGGCGGCGACCGCGCGGAAGGCCACCTGTCGACAGACGGCCGGACCGGCCGCGAGGAGTACCGAGCGCAGGTGAGGCCCTGCCAGCTGGACCGCGGCCGCGTTCCCGGTCCGGGTCGCCCCGAGGATCTGACCGCAACCGTGGGCGGGCGGGGCGAGGTCGTCGAGTTGATCGAGGCGCCGCCGGACCGTGGAGCCGGCGAGCGTCTCGGGTAGGGACTCACCCGGGACGGGCAGCACGCGCGGGGACGGCAACAGATGACACGATCCCGCGGACTGGGGGAGCGAGTCCACGGTGAGCCCCGCGAGACCCACGGTCGAGATCGAGTCGACGACGTCGCGGCGGCCCGGCACCCGGCGGAGTCGGAGCACCTCGGTGATGTCTGACGCGGGTACAGAGGTGAGGGCGTCCACGACCTCGCGCGGGTCCTCACCGGGGCGGACCACCAACCCCACTCCGTCGGTGGGATCGGCCTCGGCCTCGAGGTATCGCTCCGCCAGCTCTGTGGCATCGAGTACACGACACGGAACCCCGTGATGAACCAGAGATCGGCGGAGTCGTTCGGTGGCCACCGCGATGACCCGCTGCGGCGAACCCCGCCCCGCCTCCGCCGGCGCGCTCAGCGCGAGTTCGGACAGGTCGAATCGGAGGAGCAGGTGGACGCGCCGGTGGGAGACCAGAGCCAACGGACCCACGAGCGAGCAGTACACCTCGCCGTCGGGGCCCGTCGCCGCACGTCGCCCGTGAACCACCACATCGATCCCCTCGAGCAGCACCCCACCCTGGTCGAGTTGCCGCGCGACCGCGCCCAGCGGAAGCCGGACGCCGAGGAAATCCGCCGGGTCGTCACTCCCGACCTCGGTGGTCTCCAGAGCGCCGGCTGAGATCTCGACACCGGTGGTCACCACCTGGTGACCGCCGACGCACCCGACCAAGGAGAACTCGGGCGAGACCAGATCGACGACGTCGACGTCTGACCGGCGTGGGCGCGGTCCGCCTCCGAGCAGATATCGGCCCCGGTGACGGAGGGTGGCGGCGCAGGCGACCAGTGAGGCGGCGGCGAACTGGACCCAGGGCTGCCAGGGCGGCGGGCAGATCACCGCGAGCACCCCCGAGGTCAGGAGGACGGTCAGGAAGATGAGAAGGGTGCGAGGGGCAGCCGTCACCCGTCCTCCTGGCCTGGTCGGGGGCGCACGAGGCCGCCCGGGAAGCCCGGCCATCCGGCCGGGACAGTGGCGTACCCTACCCCCGGAACCCGCCGTCGCGGGGCGTCACATCCGTGGGAAGGAGCCCGTTCGTGCCGCTGAAGCCGACGACCAGGGCGCAGGTCGACGGGCACCGCTTCCTATCCCGGCGGGCCCGACACGCGGTGGCCGTCCGCGACGTCCGGATGCTCCACGATCCACTCAGGCGACAGTCGACGGGACTCATGCTGGGTGCGGTCGCCGCCGTCCTCGGTTGCGTCGGTGCGGCGGTCCTGGCCCTCCTCGATCCGACGCCCGATGTCGATCGCGCCGTGGTGATGGTGGGCCGGGACTCCGGCCAGATGTATGTCCGCGCCGGCGACACCGTCCACCCGGTGTTCAACCTCGCGTCCGCCCGTCTGGTGACGGGTCAGCCCGCCGACCCCACCACTGTGCGGGACTCGGACATCGCCCAGACGCGTCGCGGAGGACTGATCGGGATCCCCGGAGCGCCGTCCGCGCTGCCGGCACCGCGCGACGAGGACGGGGCCGCGGCGGTCTCGTGGACCGTGTGCGACGAGATCGCCGACGTCGATCGCGGTCGCCCCCGGATCGTCTCGACGAGTGTCGTCGCCCGTGACGGGGCGGCGGGACCCGGGCGTGACACCACCGGCGACGAGATCGTCCTGGCCGACCAGGACGGCAGGGGCTGGCTGCTGCGGGACGGGACCCGCTCGAGAATCGACTTGTCGGACGGCGACCTGCTGGCGATCCTCGGACTGGGCGGCGTCGAGCCGCGGCCGGTCACCGCGGCGTTGATCGACCCGCTGCCGGAGGTCGATCCGGTGGTGCGACCGGAGATCGATCTGGCAGGCAGGCCGGTGGACTACGGTCTCGACTCATTGCGGATCGGGCAGGTGTTCACGGTGGACACCGCCTCGGGCAGGGAGACCTACGTCGCCCTGGCAGATGGTGTCCAGGAGGTCGGTCCGGTGGTGGCCGACGTCATCCGTTCGACGACGACGGTGGGTGCGGTCGTGTCCGTGGATCCCGACCGGATGGGCGTCCCGCGCTCGGTGGCGCTGAACGTGGATGCCTTCCCAGCGGATCGTCCCTCGGTCCTCTCGACCGGTGACTCCCCGGTGCTGTGCGTTCGCGATGCGGGCAGGGAGGGGTCAGTGGGCCGGCGGGTGACCGTTGTCGCCGGCGCTCCGGCTCCGTCGGCCGCACAGGCGCGTCCGGTGGCCGGCGCGGACGGGGGCGGGCCGGCGATCGACGTGCTCGGCGTACCCGGTGGAGGCCTTCTGGTGACCGCGGTCGGACGAGGCACGTCAACCCGCGGTGCGGTGACGACGATCGTCGCCGATACGGGCGTGCGCTTCGACATCCCCGACCCGGAGACCGCAGCGGTCCTCGGTGTCGGTGGGACCCCGGTGCCGGTCGACGGTGCGATCATCGA
>NZ_JAALEF010000292.1:0-3767 GCF_014145245.1 Dietzia sp. B44
CAGCGCCCTGCTGCTGCGCGGTGACGACCGCCCGGCGCCCGATGACTTCTACACCTCCACCGAACCGCTGCCCGCCGAGCCCGGTGTGCTGCTGCGGGCCGAGACGCTCGGCGTCGGGGTCCCCGCCGGTGCCGACGCCTGGCGCATCCTCTACACCAGCACAGCGCCGGACGACACCGTGGTGGCCGTCAGCGGCACGGTCATCGCGCCGACCGACCGGGGCACGTACGCGCTCCCGCTGCTCAGTGTGGCGCACGGGACCACCGGGATCGTCCCGCGCTGCGCGCCGTCCCTCAGCCCCACCCCGTTCTCCGACGGTGCGGGCGCCGCGCTCACGGAGATGGTGACCGAGCACGGGTGGGCGGGGGTGATCTCGGACTACGTGGGTCTGGGCACCCCGGGGATGCACCCGTACCTGGTGGGACAGGTGGAGGCGCGCAACGTCCTCGACGCCTCCCGTGCGGCACAGCAGCTCGACGGGGTGACCCTGAGCAGCGACACCGTTGTCTGGGGGCACTCGCAGGGCGGGCACGGTGCGCTGTGGACCGGTCAAATCGCCCAGGACTACGCTCCCGAGCTGACCCTGCTGGGCATCGCCGGGATGGCTCCCGCCACGGACCTCTACACGCTCGCCGAGCTGAGCAAGGACGAGGTGGGGGGCAAGACGGTCTCCGCCTACATCGCGCAGTCGTGGAACGAGGTCTACCCGGAGCTGGATCTGGCCGGGCACCTCAACCCGGGCACCGCGCACGGCGTGGAGAGGATCGGCGACCTGTGCTTCAACGAGAAGGACGCGATCGCCGCCCTCGTGCGGGGCACCCAGATCCCTGAGCAGGTGTTCCCCGACGCGGTCCTCGACGGCGACCTGGGGGCGACGTTGAAGGAGAACTCGCCGACCGGGCCGTGGCCCGCGCCGGTGCTGATCGCCCAGGGGCTGGCCGACCCGTTGGTCAAGCCGGCGATGCAGCAGGACTGGGTGGACGCCCGGTGCGCGGACGGCGAGCCGCTCGACTACCGGACCTACCCCGGCCGCGATCACAACGGGTTGGTCGCTGCGGACTCTCCACTGACCCCGCAACTCGTGAGCTGGACCCTCGATCGCTGGAACCGGGCGGCGCCCACACCCACCTGCTGAGCGGGCGAACGAGGGGGAACGCGCACAGGTCGGAACGCGATCGCCGAACCCCAGCGCAGGGAGATCCTGGTCCTGCTGCGGGAGGGCGAGCGGCCGGCGACCGAGGTCGCGCTCGAACTGGGGATCACCCAGCCCGGTGCCTCCAAGCACCTGCGGGTGCTCCGCGAGGTCGGCCTGGTGAGCGACCGACGTGAGGGCAGGCAGCGCATCTACCACCTCGACCCCGACGGGCTCCGGCCCGTCCACGAGTGGGTCGGCGGGTTCGAGCGGTTCTGGAACGAGAGCTTCGACAGGTTGGACGACTACGTCCGCGGGATGGCGCGGGCCGAGGAGGAGGAGTAGGCCATGGGGGAGAACAGGCGAGGTGAGTCGACCGGGTCGGCGACCGCGGACCGCGAGATCGCCATCACGAGGTACATCGATGCGCCGCGCGAGTTGGTGTTCCGCGCGTTCACCGAGGTGCAGCACCTGGCGCGGTGGTGGGGACCGGCGGGATTCACCACCACCACCCGGTCCTTCGAGTTCCGCGAGGGCGGTGTGTGGGACTTCGTCATGCACGGCCCGGACGGAACCGACTTCCAGGAGTGGATCACCTGGCGCGAGATCGTCCCCCCGGAGCGGATCTCGCTACTCCACGGAGAGTCCGCGCAGGACCCGGAGGCGTTCGAGTCGGTCCTGGACTTCGTGCCCGACGGCGGGGGGACCCGTGTCGTGTTCCGCACGGTGTTCCCCACGAGGGAGCTCCGAGATCGCGCGGCGCAGGAGTACCACGCCGTCGAGGGCGGCGAGCAGACCCTGGCCAACCTGGCGGCCCATGTCGCCGAGCTCGCCGCCGCAGAAGAGGATGCGGGAGTCCGGAGGCAACTGGTCCGGGTCCACAACTTCTCCGTCTCGCTGGACGGGTTCGGAACGGGTGAGGGACAGTCCCTCGAGGCGCCCTTCGGTCACGCGGGGACCCGACTGATGGAGTGGGCGCTGCCCACACGGACCTTCCAGGACATGGGATTCCACGGGGACCAGCAGGCCTCGGTCGGGGTCGACGAGGCGTTCGCGAGCCGGTGGAACACCGGTGTCGGCGCGGAGATCATGGGCCGCAACAAGTTCTCGCCCACCCGCGGCCCCTGGGCGGACGAGTCGTGGCGTGGCTGGTGGGGGGACACCCCGCCCTTCCACACCCCGGTGGTGGTCCTGACCCATCACCCGCGGCCGACGCTGGAACTGGACGGCGGCACCACGTTCCACTTCATGGACGCCGACCCCGCCGCGGCGCTCGACGCCGCGCGCGAGCTGGCCGGTGGACTGGACGTGCGCATCGGCGGGGGAGCGAGCACGATCCGTCAATTCCTCCGGGCGGACCTCATCGACCGGATGCACATCGTCGTGGTGCCCGTCCTCCTGGGCAGAGGGGAGAGGCTGTGGGACGGGGTGGAGGGGCTCGAGGAGCGCTTCCACATCGAGTCGACCAGCTCACCCAGCGGGGTCATCCACCTGAGTTTCTGGCGTCGCCGAACACCGGGGCCTCGGACAACCTCCGGCGCGTGACGAACCGCCGGGGCTCACCCGAGAGCGGGTCGATGAACGCGAGCTCCCTGGCGAGCAGCTGCATCGGGAGGGAGTGGTCATCCGGGATCTCCGGTAGCAGGTCGGGGTACCGGCGATCCCCCAGGATCGCGATCCCCAGGGCCGCCAGGTGCACCCGCAGCTGGTGCAACCGGCCGGTCCGGGGGCGCAGGATCGTGTGCAGCACCGGGTGCCCGGCCGCGCTCCTGCCGGCACCGAGGACGTCGACGAGGGTCTCGGTGTTCGGCGGGAGGTCGGGGCGGACGGCGACCCGTCGGTGGCCTCGCAGCCTCTCGAGGTGGTCGCGGTGGACGAGGGGGACCGGGCGTCCGGAGATCTCCGGCGTGCTCGGATCCCAGCCCGGCGGCCGCGTCGAGATCGCCTCGTAGACCTTGGCGACCTCTCGTCGTTCGAACAGGGTCTGGTAGGCGCCCCGTGTGGACGGGCGTGCCGAGAACATCACCAGCCCGGCGGTGGCGCGGTCCAGACGGTGGACCGGGGTGAGGTCGGGATTGTCGAGACGGACGCGGAGACGGACGAGCGCGGACTCGCGCAGGAACCCGCCCGTCGGGGTGGTGGGGAGGAAGTGGGGTTTGTCGATCACGACCAGATCGTCGCTGACGTGCACGATCTCCTCGCGGACGGGGAGCGGGTCCTCCGCCGGCACCTCGCGGTGATACCAGATGAACTCGTGTGAACCGAGGGCCGCCGTGGGGCCGACCGGGCGGGCGTCGGCGCCCACGAAATCGCCGGCGGCGAAGCGGCGGTGCAGATCGGCAGGGTCGAGGTGATCGAACCGCTCGACCACGTACTCGGCGATCGACGCCCACGGCCCGGCCGTCGGCACGCGGAGCCGCGTCGGTCCGACCCCGTCCCTCACGGGCAGGGGCGAGGGCATCGGCACGACCGCCATCCTCCCCAATAGACTGGGGATCCACCACCCGATCCGGATTCGAGGACCGCACGATGGCACCGCACGACCCCGGCCCCGCCCCGGCCGCGCGGCCCGAGCCCTCGTTCCTCATCGGACCGGTCACCGAACCGGACATCCACGTGATGAGCTGGAACGTCC
>NZ_JAALEF010000293.1:0-4080 GCF_014145245.1 Dietzia sp. B44
GGCGGGAAGAGGCTGTCCGCCCAACGCTGCCACCCGGCGGTGAGCACGTCGCGGTCGAACTCGTCGCCGAAGTAGTAGTGGACGACGGTGACCATGCCCCACGCGCCGTCGCCGCTGAAGAAATGGGCGCCGCTGTTGCTGCGGATGCCGAGATTCCCCGGTTCGGCCACCTCCACCACGCCGTCGATCGGGTCGAGCCCATCGGGTGTCAGGTGCACGGTGTCGCCGACCGCCGGCTGTCGGTCGATCCCCAGCGCGTCGTTGAACCGCGCCCAGATGCCATCCTTGTCGAGGTCGCTGAACGCGATGATCGACACGGTGGCCGGCGGCAGGCCGCGGAAGTGGTCGAAGTAGCGGCGGAGATTGGCCAGGAACCCGTCCCAGCCGTGGCTGTGGTACTCGGCCTCCCAGTCCTCGCCGGTGATTCCGCTGTGGATGAGCCGCAGCACGGCTCCGCCGCCGTCCCTGCCCTCGACGAGGAACTCCACGACCTCCGTCTGGCCGTCCGCAGAGGACGAGTACCGCCGCCCGGGCTCCCACTCCCGGACCGTGGCCTCGGAGATGTTGCCGGACCCGAAGTCGGACACGACGCGGGCGCCGACGCCCCCCTCCGGCGGGTCGAACCGGTGCGGCACGAACCAACACGCCATACCCTCACCTGTGGCGACGGCCTCCCACACCTCCTCCGGCGTGGCGTCGAGCTCGATGGACTTCTCGATCCGCTTGGGCTGGTCAGACATCGTCCTTCTCCTCACTCTCAGATGGGTCGGTTCGCCCGGATGGATCGGTGGGCCCGGATGAGTCGGTTCGCCCGGATGGCCCGGCGCCCCCGGATGAGTCGGTGCTCCCGGGTGGGACGGCGTGCATCCCCACGATGAGCCGGTGTCGGCGGCTCCCATCGGAGGAGTCGTCGTGGTACCTGGACACGAGCCTGGTCACCGCGTCGGTGAGTTCGTCGGCGAACGCCGCGCGGTCGGCCGGGGTGGCGAAGCACACCTCGCCGTCGAGACCGAACGTCCCGACCCGCTTGCCGGTCCGGCGCGCCCCGACGACCAGTTCACCCACCTCGCGCACCATCCGTGAGGCCAGCGCGAGCAGCCATCGTGGGGACGCCTGGTCGCTGTCGGCGCCGACGACCGGCTGGGTCCGTCCCATCACCCCGGGAGAGACGACGTACGACGACGACGAGGCCCTCAGGATCCGTTCGTGGACGTTCCCCCGCCGTCGCTCCTCGACCAGTTCGACCAGCCCGTGCTTCTCGAGCTGCCGCAGGTGATAGTTGAGCTTCTGCCTCGGTACACCCAGCCGGGCGGCGAGCGTGGTGGCCGACCCCGGCTCGGAGAGTTCGGCCAACAGGCGCGTGCGGATCGGGGCCAGGGCGGCGGTCGCCACCTCTGCGCTGTCGATCACGCCGATGTCCTGCATGCCCCCGGCCTCCTGTGTTGGTTGGCACCCAGCCTCCTGCCGACAAAATTTTTTGTCAAGGAATTTTTCCCCGTCGGCACTCGACCGCCCGGGGGTGGACGCCCCCGGGCCGGACCCGATCAGTCGGCCGGAGGTCAGCGCTCGCCTACGCTCGGATCCATGTGTATCCACCACGGCACCGCCACCCTCGCCGGCTCCGTGACCCCTCCCGATCCCGCGCACGAGGCGGCACAGGTGCGGGCTCTGTGGGAGCCGCTGGGTCTTCCGGGGATCATCGACGTCCACACGCACTTCATGCCCGACCGCGTGATGGCCAAGGTGTGGGACTACTTCGACGCCGCCGGCCCCAAGATCGGCCGGACGTGGCCGATCACCTACCGGGAGGCCGAGGACGAGCGGGTCGCCCGCCTGAGGTCCTACGGCGTACTGGCGTTCTCGTCGATGCTGTACCCGCACAAGGCGGACATGGGGGCGTGGCTCAACTCGTGGTCGGCGGACTTCGCCTCTCGGCACCCCGACTGCCTGCACACCGCGACCTTCTTCCCCGAGCCGACCGCGGGTGACTACGTCCGCGACGCGATCGAGGCCGGGGCCCGGGTGTTCAAGTCACACATCCAGGTGGGCGAGTACGACCCTCGCGATCCGCTGCTGGACCCGGTGTGGGGCCGACTCGCGGAGGCGCAGGTGCCCACGGTGATCCACTGCGGGAGCGGTCCCGTGGCGGGACCCTTCACGGGCCCGGAGCCGGTCGCGGACGTGCTCGAGCGGTTCCCGGATCTGCCGTTGATCATCGCCCACATGGGCATGGGTGAGTACTCGGAGTTCCTGGACCTGGCCGAGCGGTACAGCGGCGTCTACCTGGACACGACCATGGCGTTCACCGACTTCGTCGAGGAGATCAGCCCGTTCCCTGCCTCGGAGCGCGGGCGGCTCGCCGATCTGGGGCACAAGATCCTGCTGGGGACCGACTTCCCCAACATCCCCTACCCGTTCGCGCACCAACTCGACGCCCTGGCGGGACTCGGGATGGGCGACGACTGGCTACGGGCGGTGTGGCACGGGAACGCCGCGAGGCTCTTCGACCTCTGACAGACCGGTCCAGCCCGCCGCGCCGCTGTCGGGCCCCGGCATCCGCTGTTCCGCCGGTTCGGGAGACGGTTCGGGGAACGGCTGGGGAGCCCGGGGCTCACTCTGCTCGGGACGGAGCACGCCTCCCGACCGCGCGGGCTGGGAGGGTCCACCGGACAGGATTCGGCGGCCGGACAGGGCGCTGCCCAGGGTCAGCTCGTCCGCGAACTCGAGATCCGCGCCCATGGGCAGGCCCGAGGCCAGGCGGCTCACCACGAGTTCGGGGAACGGCCGCAGCAACCTGGCCAGGTACGTGGAGGTGGCCTCGCCGGTGGTGTTGGGGTCGGTCGCGATGATGATCTCCGCGATCTCCTCGCCCTCGAACTCCTCCCCGACCCGCCTCATCAGGCCGGCGATGCGCAGCTCGTTGGGCCCGATGCCGTTGATGGGATCGAGCGCGCCACCGAGCACGTGGTAGAGCCCGCGGAACTCGCGGGTGCGCTCGATCGCCTCGATGTCCTTGGGCTCCTCGACCACACAGATGAGCGTGGGGTCGCGCCGCGGGTCGGAGCAGATGCGGCAGCGTTCGGCCGCCGACACCGTGCCGCAGACCTCGCAGTACGTGACGCCGTCGACCACCGCCTGCAGCGCGGAACGCAGCCGCTCCACCGACTCCGGCTCCGCCTGCAGGAGGTGGAAGGCCAGCCGCTGCGCGGACTTCGGACCGACGCCCGGCAGTTTGCCGAACTCGTCGATCAGGTTCTGGACTGGTCCCTCGTACATCGCCGTTCCTGTGCTGTGTCGTTCCCGGCGGCGGATGCGCCGCCGGGTGGCGGGTCCCGGATATCCCCGGGTCCCGCCGGGCTCACATGCCCAGGCCGCCCATCATGTCGCCGAGGCCGCCGCCGGAGGCCAGGGGGCCGAGCCTCGACTCGGCGAGCTGCTGGACCTTGGTGTGGGCGTCGCCGAACGCACCGACGAGCAGATCCTGGAGCGTCTCGATGTCCTCGGGGTCCACGACCTTGGGGTCCACCGTGACCCCGGTGACCTCACCGGTGCCGCGCATGGTGACGGTGACGAGGCCGCCACCGGCCTGGCCGTCGACCGTGCTCGCGGCGATCTCCTGCTGCGCCTGGGCGAGCTGGGCCTGCATCTGCTGGGCCTGCTCGAGGAGGGCGTTCATGTCGGGTCCGGGCTGCATGGCGGGTCCTTTCGGCTGGTGCCTCATCTAAGCCGGGGCGGCCCCGGTCGGTCGGAACCCAGGGTAACCGCACCATCGGACAGCGTGCCCCGCCGCGCGGCGGGCCGGGCCGCTCAGCGCTCGAGCGGACGAGCCCCGAGGTGCTCCTTGAGCAACTGCAGAGCGATGTCCTCGCCGGTCCGGTGATCGATGTTCTGCGGCCCACTGCGGGCCTCGTCCACCATCTCCTCCTCGCTCACCGGGGGTGGTGGCGGACCGTCGGGCTCCCCGGCCTCCGGCTCGGGCTCCTCGGGCGGCGGCGGGATGTCGTCGTACCCGCCACCGGGCGCACCGACCGCACCGGACCGCCCGTCTCCCGCACCCTGACCGCCATCACCCCCGCGTAG
>NZ_JAALEF010000294.1:0-13487 GCF_014145245.1 Dietzia sp. B44
CGGTGGACCGGCATGCAGAGCTCCTGCGGCGCACGTCGTCCTGACGTGTCGGGCCGGGGCCGGGCACCTGCCCCAGAGTTGCCGCCCCGGGGCGACCGCCTGCCCTAGAGTTGCAGCCGCGCCAGCCGTCGTGCGCGTCGCCGCGCCCGCTGGAGTTCCGCGAGAAGTGCCTTGCCGGTCCACTGGCGGCGATCGGGTCCGGCCCGTTCGGCCTCGTGCACCAGCTCGACCATGTGCGCACACGCCGGCGTCTCGACACCGAGGTAGCGACCCATCCGCACCACCTCCCCCTGGAGGATGTCGATCTCGGTCGGTCGGCCCCGGACCAGGTCGTCGTTCATCGACGACGTCCCGTCGGCGTCGACCCGCATGACCGCCCTGGCGAGCCTGCGGAACACCGGGGTGGGCAGCCGCATGACGGCCGGCAGCATGCCGGCGGGTACCGCGATGGGTACCCGGGACACCACTCCGGCGGCGGTGAAGACCCGGTTGGCCTCGGCCTGACAGAGCGCGACGCATCTGCGCAGGTCCCGGTCGAGGAGTTCGGTCCTCAGCGGGAGGCCGGACAACGCCTGGACCGCGTTGTTCATGTTCAGCAGGACCTTGCCGTGCAGTACCGCTTGGATGTCGTCGGTCGCGCGCACCCGGAGATCGGCCTCCTCCATCACGCGCAGGAGCGGGGCGGCGAGGGGATGCTCGGCGATCCGGATCTCCCCGGTGCTGGTCCGACGGTAGGTCGCGGGGCCGGTCCGCGCGACGTTGAAGGGGATGATCCCGGCGATCACCGGTGTGGCGTCCACGCCCTCGCGGATCAGATCGGCCGAGTGCAGACCGTTCTGTAGGCCCACCACCAGGGATCCCGGACGCAGGTACGGGACGAACTCGGCGGTGGCGGAGGCGGTGGAGCCGGCCTTGGTGCACACGAGCACCACGTCCGAGCGTCGGACGGCCACCGGCGTCTCGGCCAGGGTGAGCGCCTCGGCGGGCACGTGGAGGCGGTCCTCCACGCCCTCACCGGACTCCACGGTGAGTCCGACCGCGCGGATCGGGTCGAGGACATGAGGGCGCCCGACCAGCGTCACGTCGGCGTGGCGGGCGAGCCTGCCGCCCAGATAACACCCGACCACGCCCGCACCGATGACGGTGATGCGCAGCGGGGTGTCGGTGCCGACCATGGTGCTGGACGTTACGACATGCGCAGCGGTCCGGCGGTGGGATCGCGCGCGTGCCCACCGGGTCGAGGGGATCTCAGTGGCGCCGGGGTCGCAGAACCACCTCGGTCGGGTGGGCGTCGGGCCCCGAGTCGAGGGCGTGGCGCACCGCGGTGGCCACGGAGTCCGGGCTGAGGTGGGCCGACGGGTCATACTTCCCGCCCTCGGCGGCGACGATCGCCCGCTGCATGTCGGTGTCCACGCGTCCCGGATGGATCGAGGTGACGCGCAGGGCCGGTTCCTCGCCGCGGAGGGTGTCGGTGACGGCGCGCAGCGCGAACTTGGAGGCACTGTAGGAGCCCCAGCCGGGCTTGGCGGTGGTCCCGGCACCGGAGTTGATGACGACGACGTGGCCGCGGGCCGCGCGGAGCGCCGGGAGCAACACCCGGGTGAGCTCGACCACCGCGAGGACGTTGATCTCGAACGCGCGACGCCACTCGGCGGCGTCCGACTCGTCGATCCGCCCGAGGTCGGCCACCCCGGCGCAGTGGACCACCCCGTCGAGGGAGGTGATCCCGTCGGCGACCGATGACACCCCGTCGACCGTCGTCAGATCCGCGGTCACCACCCGGGCGGATCTGCAGGAGCGGGCCACCGACGCCAGTGCGTCGGCGTCGCGGCCCACCAGGATCAGGTCGTGATCCGACTCGAGCGCCCTGGCCGTGGCCGCGCCGATCCCGCGCGAGGCGCCGGTGATCATGACTGTGCCCATGTCCGGTGAGGGTAGACGCCGCGGAGGCTCAGCGGGCGGTCGCGGTCCCGTCGAAGGCGTCCAGGAGTGCGTTGAGGGCGGGGACCGCCGCCGACAGCGTCTCCCGGTGCTCCGGGGACAGGCGGGACAGGTGATCGGCGAAGTCCTGATCGCGCGCCTCGAGCACCTGGTCGATCCGTGCCCGCCCGAGGTCGGTGAGCTCCACGCAGACGCCGCGGCCGTCCGAGTGGTCCCGCACGCGCTCCACGTAGCCCATGCTCTCCACCACGGTCACGGAATTGCTGGTCGTCGGGACCCGGACGTTCTCCAACCGGGCCAGGTCGCTCATCCGCAGCCGCCCGTGGCAGGCGAGCGTGTAGAGGATCGAGGTCTGTGCGCGGCTGAGGGCGTACTGGGTGTTCTGCCGCCGGACCAGAAGGTCCAGCCTGAGGAGGATGGGCCGGAACTCCGTCGCCAGTCCGCTCGTCACAGTGTCCACGCCGTGCCCCCTGACCCGTTCGTCCCCTCGGTCGCATGGGAGATGTAAGCACGTTCCGGGGCGGTTATGGGGCGTCATCCCGGGCCGTGAGGGATACTCTCGGCATGGATTTGTATCACCAGATCACCGGTTCCGGTCCCACGATCATCCTCATGCACGGTGTCTGCCACCGTGCGCACGCGTGGGACTCGGTCGTCCCGCTCCTGGCGGACCGGTTCCGGCTGGTGGTGGTGGACCTGCCCGGACACGGGGAGTCGGCGGATCTCCCCGACGCGGGTGACGTGCTCGAGTACATGATGGACCAATTGACTGAGCTCATCGCGGAGGTCGTGCCGGACGGGGAGCGCCCCCACGTCGTCGGGAACTCGCTCGGCGGCTTCCTCGCACTGGAGCTGGGGGCCCGTGGCCTGGCGAGCAGTGTCACCGCGCTCTCGCCCGCCGGGTTCTTCCGGTCCGACGCCGAGTGGCGCTACACGATGACCGTGTTCCACAGTCTGCGCCGGGCGGCCGGGAAGCTGGGCCGTCACATCCCCGTGGTGACCGAGAGGGCGGCGGGCCGTGCGGTGATGATGGCCGCGTTCTGCGCTCGGCCGTGGCGGTACCCCGCCGAGGCGGCGGCGATCGACGGCGAGGCGATCATCAGCAACACCGTGCTGGACCGGGCGGACCGCAGGACGTTCCTGTTCTCCGCGCCGGTGGACGAGGAGCTGCCGATCACCATCCGGTGGGGCCGGTTCGACCTGGTGCTGCCGGTCCGGCAGGTCTCGCTCGCGTCGAGGTTGTTCCCGCAGGCCCGGATCGAGATCTCGGCAGGCGGGCACGTTCCGATGTCGGACGATCCGGAGGGCGTCGCCGCCTCGATCGCCGCGACCGTCGAGCGCGGGTTGGCGTATGCGGGGGCGACGAGCCGGGTCTGACGGCCCGGGTTCGGCGGCCCGTGTCCGGCGGCCCGGGTCAGGCGGGCCGGGTACGACGACCTGACCCCGCCCCCCGCCCCCGCACACGGACGATCAGGAACCCGACGAGCCCGCCGGGAGTGACCCCGCGGACAGCGACCCCGCGGAGAGCGGCCCGGTCCCGCCGGTGAACCCGTCCCTCCACGCCACGACCGTCGACGGACGTGGCTGCGACGTCCCGCCGTCGGGCCAGTGGGAGGCGGGGTTCTCGATCGAGGCCCCGTCCTTCTCCCCGGGGTGCTGGACGTTGACGATCGCGCGGTCGGCAAAGACGAGCGGACCGCAGGTCTCCGCACCGATCGGCACGGTGAGGAACAGCTTGGTCTCGCCCCGGTTCGGCCCCTCTGTGGCCACCGAGTAGAGCCCGTCGTTGAATCCGAGCGCGTTGCCGTCGGTGGACACCCACAGCCCGCCGGAGGGGTCGAAGGCCACGTTGTCCGGGCAGGAGATCGGGCTGACCTTGGACTTGTCGAAGCCGCCGAAGTAGGTGTCGGCGGCGGCGGGGTCGCCGCACACGAGGAGCAGGTTCCAGCCGAAGGTCGTCCCGGCGTGGTCGTCGGTGATCTCGACGACCTGCCCGTGCTTGTTGTCGTGCCGGGGGTTGGCCTCGTCGACCTGGCCGACGGTGCGGCGGGTGTTGTTGGTCAGCGCCATGTACACCTTGCCGGTCGTGGGGCTGGGTTCGACGTCCTCCGGCCGATCCATCCTGGTGGCCCCGACCGCGTCGCCCGCCATGCGTGTGTACACGGCGACCTGCTCCGCGGTCATGCCGGTGACGTGGGAGACGGCGTTGCCGGCCGCGTCGACGGTCATGAGCGGGATCCAGCCGCCCGTCCCGTCGAACGCGCCGTCCGAGGGGAGCGTGCCCGACCCGTCGATCTCCGACTCCGGGGAGTTGCCGGTGAAGGTGGCCACGTAGAGCGTCCCCTCGTCGAGGATCCTCATGTTCTGGGTCCGCGCCGCCGCGGTCCGTCCCGGCACCATCTTCCGGCTGGAGACGAACTTGTAGAGGTAGTCGAACCGCTCGTCGTCGCCCGAATAGATGACGACGGTCCCGTCGGCGGTCACGTGAACGGTCCCGCCCTCGTGCTTGAACCGCCCGAGCGCCGAGTGCTTGACCGGCGTGGAGTCCGGGTTCCAGGGATCGACCTCGACGATGTAGCCGAAACGGTTGACCTCGTTCGGCTCGGCGGCCAGGTCGAAGCGGCTGTCGAAGCGCTCCCACTTGCGGCCCGACTCACCGACCGCCACGCCGTAGCGACGCAGGGCCTCCACACGCGCCGGGTCGGTCACGGAGCCGGTGGTGCCGAAGTACTGGTTGAAGTTCTCCTCGCCGGACAGGACTGTTCCCCAGGGGGTGTGGCCGCCGGCGCAGTTGTTGAGAGTTCCCAGCACGCGGGTCCCGGTGGGGTCGGCGGTGGTCCGGGTGAGGGGGCCGACGGCCGGGCCCCGCAGCTCGAACGGCGTCGTCGCGGTGATGCGGCGGTTGTAGGACCCCATCACCGGATCGAGTCCGCCGTCGGACGGCCTGCTGGCGAGCTCCACCACCGTCATGCCGTGTGCGGCCCAGGCGATCTCCACCTGCTCGCGGGTCGGGGCGGCGGAGTCGTACCCGCGGAACATCATCGGCTCGGTGGTGTACTCGTGGTTGACGGTGAGCAGGAACCGGTCGTCGCGGTCGTCCATGGGGAACAGGACCGCCAGGTCGCAGTTGAAGCCGTACTGCACCGCCTGCGCGGCGGCCGTCTGGTTCTCGAAGTCGAAGCCGGGCGCCCCGGGGACCACCGGGTCGCCCCAGCGGATCACCACGTCGCTGGAGTGCCCGACGGGCACGGTGACGGCGTCCGCGGTGTTGGGCTCCACGGGGAGGAAACCGGTGTCGAGGGTGCCCCCACCCGTCGACCCGGGTGCCCCGGCCGAGCCCGTGCCGAGGGAACCCTGCGCGGCGACGGAGGCGGGCAGGACCTGGGTGGCCCCCACCGCGAGCGCGACCACGCCCGCCGCCTTGAGCGCCCCCCGGCGGCTGATCTCGGTGGCGACGTCCCCGAAGTACGGGTTGTCGCTCGTGTTGGGGACCGGCGCCGCGCACTGGTCACCGCACTTGTACACACAGGTCAGGTGCTGGCGGTTGGAGATTCCCGGGGTGGCGATCGGAAGCAGACTGCGGACTGACAACGGTTCTCCCTGAGGACGTGTGCGCCCCACACGGGCGCACGAGGACGCTGTGACCCTAGGGAGCGCGGGCGACGGCGCGGGCGTGCTGAGGACACGTGCGGATGAACTGTGGGCGCAGTGCCGGTGAACACCGGTCCCGTGACGCTACAGTCGTCGTGACAACCCTCAATCTCGGATCGTCCGGCACGTTCCTGCCGGTGAAGGGAAGGATCTCTCCATGGCTACGGTGACCTTCGAGAACGTGTCCATCATCTACCCGGGCGCCGCACGGCGCAGTGTGGACCGACTCGATCTGGAGATCGCCGACGGCGAGTTCCTGGTCCTGGTGGGACCGTCGGGCTGCGGGAAGTCCACCACTCTCCGCGCGCTCGCCGGGCTCGAGGACGTCTCGGCCGGACGCATCCTCATCGGTGACAGGGACGTCACCGGGACGGAGCCCAAGGACCGGGACATCGCGATGGTCTTCCAGAACTACGCGCTCTACCCGCACTACACCGTGCGCGAGAACATGGGTTTCGCGCTCAAGCTGGCCAAGGCCTCCAAGAAGGAGATCGCGGAGCGGGTGGACCGCGCCGCGGAGATGCTCGACCTCACGGACTACCTCGACCGCAAGCCCAAGGAACTCTCCGGTGGTCAGCGCCAGCGGGTCGCCATGGGTCGGGCGATCGTGCGCAACCCGCAGGTGTTCCTCATGGACGAGCCGCTGTCGAACCTCGACGCCAAGCTCCGGGTGGCCACCCGCGCCCAGATCGCCAAATTGCAGCGTGACCTGCGCACCACCATGATCTACGTGACCCACGACCAGGTCGAGGCCATGACGATGGGGGATCGGGTGGCGGTGCTCAAGGACGGCATCCTGCAGCAGGTCGACACCCCGCGCGAGCTGTACCACAACCCGGTCAACGCCTTCGTCGCCGGCTTCATCGGATCGCCGTCGATGAACCTCTTCGACGCGCCCGTCTCGGACGGCAGAGTGGACCTGGAGGGTTTCGCGGAAGAGGTCCCGCCGGGGTCCGGACCGAGGGTCACCGTGGGCGTGCGGCCGGAGCACCTGCGGATCGCCGGGGACGGTCACGGGTTGGAGGTGACCGTGGACCTGGTCGAGGAGCTGGGGGCGGACAGCTACCTGCACTGCTCCACCGCGGACGGGCACCCGGTGGTCTACCGGGCCGAATCGGGTGACCACCCGGGTAAGGGCGAGACCATGTTCCTGGCCGCGCTCGACGGCGAGGTCCGCTTCTTCGACGTGGAGACCGGCCTGCGACTGCGGTGACCGGGTGCGCCGAGGCGCGCCACAGGGCTCGATGAGGGCGGCAGTGGCGGACTGCAACATCTGTTGTTGCTAGAGTGTCGCGTGTGATCTGAGTCTCGCGGCCCACGGGCGGCGGTACGGCGGGGAGTCGGCGATGGGACCGTCCATGGTCCGACGCCACAGGCCCCGTGTGGGTTACGCTCAGCGGGACCTCAGAGAGACCCGCGTCACAGTGAGCCCGGGATCACCCGACCGCCGGCACACGTCGGCGGTAGGCGAGACACGACAGTAGGAGAGAGCGCATGGCCGTTCACGGCAGGTTCCTCAAGGCGGCGGCGGCCGCATCCATGGTCGCGGTGCTCACCGCGGCCTGTGGCAACGGTGGTGGTGACGAATCCGACGAGCAGGCGGAGGCCGGCACCTCGGGCGTCGGCCCGATCACCTTCGCGATGGGCAGCAACGACACGGACAAGCTCCGTCCCGTCATCGAGCAGTGGAACGCGGAGAACCCCGACCAGGAGGTCACCCTCCGTGAGCTCCCCGCCGAGCAGGACGGTCAGCGGGACACCCTCACGCAGTCCCTCCAGACCGAGAGCGGCGAGTACGATGTGTTCGCTCTCGACGTCACGGACACCGCGTACTTCGCGGCCAACGGGTGGCTGCAGCCGATCGAGGGCGACACCGAGGTCGACACGTCCGGCCTGATCGAGGCCGCCGTGGACTCCGCGACCTACAACGGCACGCTCTACGGCATCCCGCAGAACACCAACGCCCAGCTGCTGTACTACCGCACGGACCTCCAGCCGGAGGCGCCCGCCAACTGGGACGCACTGGTCGCGTCCTGCGAGGCCGCCGAAGGCGCCGACGTCGACTGCCTGCAGACGCAGCTCAGCCTCTACGAGGGCCTCACCGTCGCCGCCACCCAGTTCATCCACAGCTGGGGCGGTCAGGTCGTGGGTGACGACGGGCAGACCCCGGAGCTCGACACCGATCAGGCACGCGCCGGCCTCACCGCCCTGGTCGACGCCTACCAGAACGGCGTGATCCCCCCGCAGACCGACGCCTTCACGGAGGAGGAGACCGCGCAGGCCTTCCTCGCCGGCGAGACCATGTACTCCTACAACTGGCCGTACATGTACGAGTCGGGCCAGTCCGATCCCACGTCCCAGGTCCAGGGCCGGTTCGAGGTCGCACCCATCGTCGGCCAGGACGGCGCAGGCCGGTCCACCCTCGGCGGCTACAACAACGCCATCAACGTGTTCTCCGAGAACAAGGCCACGGCGCAGGCGTTCCTCGAGTTCATCATCTCCGAGGACGTCCAGATGGGCTTCGCCGAGCAGTCGTTCCCGCCGGTCCTGTCCTCGATCTACGACGACGAGGCGCTGCAGCAGGAGTTCCCGTACATGCCGGCCCTCAAGGCGGCTCTCGAGAACGCCGAGCCGCGCCCGGTCACGCCGTACTACCCGGCGGTGTCCAAGGCGATCCAGGACAACACGTTCGCCGCGCTGCGTGGCGAGAAGAACGTCGAGCAGGCGCTCACCGACATGAGCGCCGCGATCGACCAAGCGGCTCAGTGACACCAGAGTCTGAACAGCAGGTATGACATCACCGCGCTGATGGGCCCCGGGTAGCATTCCCGGGGCCCATCGGCCGTCGTGGTGAGGGCGGGTGCGATCCGATGAGGAGCTGCAGCGATGACGACGAGTGAGAAGTCCCCGGCGCCACTGGTCGAGAAGAGATTCGACTGGCGTCCGGTGTGGATGGTGGGCCCCGCGCTCGCGATCCTCGCGGTGGTGATCGGTTACCCGGTCGTCCGTGCGGTGTACCTGTCCTTCCAGGCCGACCGCGGCCTCGATCCCGCCACGGGGATGTTCTCGGACGGTGGGTTCGCCGGGTTCCAGCACTATCTCTACTGGCTCACCCAGGCGTGCCCGGCCCGGGGCGGCGACGGCACCATCCCCTGCCCGCCCGGTGTCTCGGCCGTCGACTTCTGGCCCGCCATGGGCAACACCCTGTTCTTCACCGTCACCACCGTCTCGCTCGAGACCGTGCTCGGCTTCGCCATGGCGGTGGTCATGGGCAAGAGCATCTGGGGACGCTCGCTCCTGCGCGCGGCGGTCCTCGTGCCGTGGGCGATCCCCACCGCCGTCACCGCCAAGCTCTGGGCGTTCATCTTCGCCCCCAACGGGATCGCCAACACGATGCTGGGCACCAACATCGCCTGGACCACCGACCCGTTCTACGCCCGTATGGCCATCATCATCGCGGACGTGTGGAAGACCGCGCCCTTCATGGCGCTGCTGATCCTCGCCGGGTTGCAGATGATCCCCGGGGACGTCTACGAGGCGGCCCGAGTGGACGGCGCCTCACGGTGGCAGCAGTTCACCAGGATCACGTTGCCGCTGGTCCGGCCGGCCCTGATGGTGGCGATCCTCTTCCGCACCCTCGACGCGCTGCGCATGTACGACCTGCCCGTGATCCTCGTGTCGGCCAACTCCGGCTCGCCCACCGCGACGGTGTCCATGCTGGTGGTCAACGAGATGCGGATGGGCAACTTCAACAGCGCGTCCGCCATATCGACACTGGTGTTCCTGCTGATCTTCGCCGTGGCGTTCGTCATGGTGAAGTTCCTCGGCGCGAATGTCGTCGATGACCGCACCGGCAAGAAGGAGGAGATCCGGTGAGTCACCGAGCGCCTGAACCGTCCACGTCGTCCACCACGCGGCCGCCCACCTCGTCGTCGTCACACCCCGGTCTCCACGATCGGGACAACAACGACGACCTCCGGCCGCCCCGCAAGCCACTCGGCCCGAGGATCGGCACCTACATCGGGGCCCTGCTCATCCTGATCTGGGGGCTCGCGCCGTTCTACTGGATGCTCGTCACCGCGTTCCGCGACAACCGGTTCGTGTTCTCCGCCAGTCCCGTGCCCTCGCACCTCACCCTGGACAACTTCCGTGAGGCACTGGCCACGGACGCGGGCAACAACTTCTTCGGTGCGATCATCAACTCGGTGATCATCAGCTCCATCACCACCGCGCTGGCGCTTCTCTTCGGCGTCTTCACCGCCTATGCGCTCGCGCGGGTGGACTTCCGCGGGAAGTTCCTCGTCACCGGCGTCATCCTGGCCGCGTCGATGTTCCCCGGCGTCGCGCTGGTCACGCCGCTGTTCCAGCTGTTCACCGACATCGGGTGGATCGGCACCTACCAGGCGCTCATCATCCCCAACATCTCGTTCGCGCTGCCCCTGACCATCTACACCCTGACCTCGTTCTTCAACGACCTGCCCTGGGAGCTGGAGGAGGCGGCGCGCGTCGACGGCGCCACCCGCGGCCAGGCGTTCATCAAGATCATCCTGCCGCTCGCCGCGCCGGCGTTGTTCACCACCGCGATCCTGGCGTTCATCATCACGTGGAACGAGTTCCTGCTGTCGCAGCAGCTGTCCAACTCCTCGACCGAGCCGGTCACCGTGGCGATCGCCCGGTTCTCCGGGGTCAACCCCTACATCCCGCCGCACGCGGCGATCATGGCGGCGGGTGCGCTCGTCACCGTCCCGCTGGTGATCATGGTGCTGATCTTCCAGCGACGGATCATCTCCGGCCTCACCGCCGGCGGTCTGAAGAGCTGACCGGTCGTGGCTCGGAGCGGCGGGGACGCGCTCGGGACCCGGCAGCGGCTGGAGGTCCTGGGCGGGTTCGTCGGGTTCTTCACCGTCCTCGCGCTGGTCAACGCGGTCGGCCTGATCGTGGTCGGGCGCCCGTCGATCCTCGCCTCGTTCGTGCTGGTGCTCATGCTCGCGGCGTCCGGTTACACCTTCCGCGTGTGGCGCCGGGCCGACCGCGCCGTCAACCGCGGCTGAGTCCGCCCCTCAGCGACGGAGCCGGGCCGTTAGCGGCCGTCGCGCCAGGCCACCAGCGACTCCACCAGATCCAAGGGGTAGTCGGGCCCGTTCAGGCCCACGGTGAACAGCGTGACGCCCTCGGCCAGCAGGGCGTCCGCCGAGCGCCGCGCGTCGTCGGCGGAGGCGGCGCCGCCGATCTCGGTGGAGCGCTCGATCTCAGCCGGGTCCCGACCGACGTCGGCGCAGTGCCCGGCCAGCACCCCGGACTTGTGGCGGTAGGTCTCCACGTCCACGAACGAGTGCCAGATGTCGGCGTGACGGGCCACGTGCTTCAGGGTCTTGCGCTCGCCCCCGCCGCCGAGGAGCACCGGGATGTGCCGGGTCGGGGGAGGGGTGAGCGTGGCGAAGCGACGGTCGATCCGCTCGAGCGAGTCGCCGAGGTCGTCGAGACGCGACCCCTTGGTCCCGAAGTCGTACACGTACTCGGCGTAGTCCCGCTCGAACCACCCGCTGCCCAGGCCCAGGATCAGGCGGCCGCCCGAGATGTGGTCGACGGTGCGGGCCATGTCCGCCAACAGGTCCGGGTTCCGGTAGCTGTTGCAGGTGACCAGCGCGCCGATCTCGACCCGCTCGGTCTGCTCGGCCCAGGCGGCGAGCATGGTCCAGCACTCGAAGTGCGCGCCGTCGGGGTCGCCGTAGAGCGGAAAGAAGTGGTCCCAGTTGAACACCACGTCGACGCCCGCGTCCTCGGACCGGCGGACGGCATCGCGCAGGAGACCGTAGTCGGGCGCGTGCTGCGGTTGGAGTTGGACGGCGATGCGGACCGGGCGGTCGGTGTTCGGGGTCATGCGCCCAGTCTGGTCCGTATCGCCGCCCGGCGCACCCGACCCGCGATGTCGCCGGGTGCACACGAGTCGCGCACCCGGGCGCGGGTCGGATACACCCCGGCCCTCGCTACCGCTCGCGTTCGAGGAGGAACCAGAAGTGCTCGCCCTCGTGGAGGGTCCCCCGGCCGTTCATCACGGCCAGGAGGGTGTCGGGGTCGACGACGGCGAAGTGGTCGATCACCGGCAGCCGGTCGTACACCATGGAGGCGCACGGGCGGCCGCGGAACGAGACCTCCCAGAGCGAGGCGCCGCCCCCGCCGGTCGCGGAGGTGTCCGGGACGACCGCCCCGGACTCGTCGGTGACCAGGATCGGGTCCACCTTCCGCGGGTCGGTGAAGTCCTTGCCCCACCAGCGCATCTGCCCGAGCATCGCGAACATCGGGTGCCCGGTGTCGAGGCCGGTGCCCTTCCACCGGGTCCCGGCGATCTCGTCGATCCCGGCGGGCTCCAGTGAGTCCCACAGTGCCGTCACCCTGTCGGTGGGGACGGTCTCCAGGGCCCGGATCGCGGCCAGCTCGTCGGTGTGCGGCGCGCTCACAGCCCGTACGTCTTCCCGATGATGTCGCGCTGGACCTCGTTGGTGCCGCCGTAGATGGTGGACACCACGGCCTGGCGGACGAGGCGCTCCATGCCGTACTCGGTGGCGTAGCCGTAACCGCCCATGGACTGCATGCACTCGAGGGTGACCCGCTTGCTCAGCTCGGAGGCCTTGAGCTTGGCCATGGAGGCCTCGCGCGGGAAGAGTGCCTGGGGGTCGGACTCGTCGATCTTCCTGGCCACGGCGTAGACCAGCAGGCGGGTGGCCTCGATCTCGGTCGCCAGGTCCGCCATCCGGTGCCGGATGACCTGGAACGTGCCGACGGGGCGGCCGAACTGCTCCCGCTCGCGGATGAACGTCAGGCAGTCGTCGAAGGCGCGCTGGGCCACGCCGAGCTGCATGGCGGCCAGGATGAGCCGCTCGGTGTTCAGGCCGGTCATGAGCTGCTTCCAGCCGCCGCCGACCTCGCCGATCACCGAGTCGGCGGGCAGGCGGACGTCCGTGAAGTACAGGTCGTTGACCTCCTTGCCGCCCATGGTCTCGATGCCGGTGATCTGCAGGCCCTCGATGTCGGCCGGCACGTCGAACATGGTGATGCCCTCGTGCTTGGCGCCGGACGAGTCGGTCCGCGCGACAAGGAGGATCCTGTCGGCGAAGTGGGCGTTGGAGCACCAGGTCTTCTGGCCGGTGATCACCCAGTCGTCGCCGTCGCGGACGGCCTTGCAGCGCAGCGCCGCGACGTCCGACCCGGCGCCGGGTTCGGACATCGAGATGGACAGGGTCCCGCCCTTGACGACCAGGTCGAGCGCGCGTCTGCGCTGCTCCTCGGAGCCGAACTTCTGGTAGGCGGCACCGGTGATGAGGGTCGGGCCGATGCCACCGATGGGGGCGAGGCCGCGCAGCGAGTGCTCGAGCAGCAGGCACAGCTCCACGGCTCCGGCGTCGGCGCCGCCGTACTCCTCCGGGACGGTCAGCCCCAGCCAGCCGAGCTCGGCCATCTTGGCGTAGATCTCGGGCGAGTGGGTGCCGCCCTCGGTGGTGAGCTCCCGCCGCTTCTCGGCGCTTCCGACCTCGCGCGCGCAGAAGTCGTCGATGGACCTGGCGAAGTCCCGCTGTTCTTCGGTGAGGATGTCGAACACGTCTGGCCTCGGTTTTCTGTCAGGGGGTGACGGTGGCGGGCACAGTCGACTACTGTGGCCCGTATCACGGACGGTACATCAAATATATGTGATCGGAAACTGGAGGGAACCCGAATGACGACCACCGAACCCAGCAAGACCGGCCCCACGCTCGCGAGCCTGGATCCCCGCGACGGCACGGTCCTGGCGGAGTACCCGATCGCCGGACCCGAGGAGGTGGCGCTCGCCGTCGAGCGTGCGCGCGCCGCCGCCCGCTGGTGGGCCGCCCAGGGTCCGCGCGGTCGTCGGGAGTGGCTGA
>NZ_JAALEF010000294.1:13537-15845 GCF_014145245.1 Dietzia sp. B44
GCCTCCCGCTCCGACGAGTTGGCCTCGCTCATCTCCGCCGAGACCGGCAAGCCGGACGAGGACGCGACGCTCGAGGTCATGCTCACGGTGAGCCACCTGGAGTGGGCGGCCAAGAACGCCGACAAGGTGCTGCGCCGCCGCTCGGTGTCCGCCGGACTGCTCATGAGCAACCAGGCGGCCTACGTCGAGTACCAGCCGTACGGCGTCGTCGGCGCGATCGGCCCCTGGAACTATCCCGCGTTCACCCCGATGGGCACCCTCTCCTACGCCATGGCCGCCGGCAACGCCGTGGTGTTCAAGCCCAGTGAACTCACGCCCGGAGTGGGCGTCTGGCTCGCCGAGGTGTGGAACTCGCTCGGCGCCTCCCAGCCGCTGTTCCAGACCGTCACGGGTGACGGCTCGACCGGCGCCGCGCTGTGCAGGGCGGGCGTGGACAAACTGGCGTTCACCGGGTCGGCCGCGACGGGCCGCAAGGTCATGGCCGCGTGCGCGGAGACCCTCACCCCCGTCGTCATCGAGGGCGGCGGCAAGGACGCGTTCCTGGTGGACGCCGACGCCGACCTGGACTCGGCCGTCGACCAGGCGGTCTTCGGCGCCATGGGCAACGCGGGGCAGACGTGCGCCGGCGTCGAACGGATCTACGTCCACCGGGACGTCCGGGACGCCTTCGTCCACAAGTTCACCGCGAAGGTCCGGGCGCTGACCCCCGGCACCTCGGTGACCTCCAGCTACGGCCCCATGACGCTGCCGTCCCAGATCGACATCGTCCGCCGACACGTCAAGGACGCGCTGGCCCGGGGTGGCACGGCCGTCATCGGGGGCGAGGAGTCGGTGGGGGAGCGGGTCGTCGAGCCGGTCGTGCTGGTCGACGTGCCCGAGGACTCCACGGCGATCACCGAGGAGACGTTCGGGCCGACCGTCGTCATCAACTCGGTCGCGGACCTCGAGGAGGCGGTCGAGAAGGCCAACGCCAGCAGCTACGGCCTCGGCGGCGCGATCTTCACCGGCAACCGCAAGCGGGGACTGGCGCTGGCGGAGAAGCTCGACGTGGGCATGGTGTCGGTCAACGCGTTCCTGGCCTTCGCCGGGATCCCCTCGCTCCCGTTCGGTGGGTCGGGCGACTCGGGCTTCGGCCGCATCCACGGCGCCGACGGGCTCCGGGAGTTCTCGCGGCCCAAGGCCATCACGGCACAGAAGTTCGTCGCCCCGCTCAACCTCATGACCATGACCCGCAAGCCGAGGGACATCAAGGTGGTCAAGTGGATGCTGGCCAACGTGCAGGGAAAGCTGTGATCTCCCGATGACCGCCACCGCCTCGAACAGGACGACGCCGGAGGAACTCCGGGACACGACGACGACGAGCTCCGCGGACGCGGGACGGCGCACCCTGCCCGGGGTGTTCGGACCGATCCCGTCCGAGCTGGTGGCCGACGCCGCCGTCGAGCACCCGCTCACGGCGTCGCCGCCGCTCAAGCCGGGCCGCTGGTACTGGCGGGATCTCATCGCGTCCCTCGACCCGGTCGCCGACGCAACGGAGATCCACCGCATCACCTCCTCCTACGAGTTCCCCTGGGACTACCAGCGGGCACTCGAGCTGGCCCTGTACCGCACGTACTGTGTGCCCTCGGTGTCGGCGGTCCTGGAGCAGGCCGGCCAGTTCCGCGACAACCCCCAGAAGCGGTACGACGACACCGCGTTGCTGATGGTGGAGCTGGTCGAGCACGGGTACGACTCGCCGCGCGGCAAGGAGGCGCTGCGGGTGATCAACCGCCAGCACGCGCGGTACGAGATCACCAACGACGACATGCTGTACGTGCTGTCGACGTTCATCTACGAGCCGCTGGAGTGGATCGACGCGATCGGGTGGCGGCGCCTGCACCCCCACGAGCGACTGGCCGCGTTCCACTTCTACCGCGGGGTGGGGCAGCGGATGAAGATCGCCGACATCCCGGAGGACATCGGGGAGTTCCGCCGGTGGCGTGACGACTACGAGGCCCGCACCTTCCGCTACGACCGGAACAACGAGCTCATCGGCACGTACACGCTCGATCTCATGTGTTCCTGGTATCCGGAGGCGGTCCGCCCCGCGGTCCGCAAGGTGGTCCTGTCGCTGGTGGACGACGACATGACCCGGGCCTTCGGCTTCCCGTGGCAGCCGCCGGGACGACGCAGGGCCGCGTACGCCGCGCTGCGGGCCCGGTCCGCGGTGGTCCGGTGGCTCCCGGTACGTCGACGGGCGCTGGGGTCGAGCGCGACCGAGAACCGGACCTACCCCGGGTATCCGAACGGCTACCGGCCCGCCGACCTG
>NZ_JAALEF010000025.1:0-4806 GCF_014145245.1 Dietzia sp. B44
ACGCCGTGGGTGCGGAGACGGGATCGGCGGTCTCGGCCACGGACGAGGGGGACGGGGGAGTCGACGACGACGAGGTGGTCGCCTGCGTCGTCGGCGAGGTGGGGGCCGCGGTCTCCTCCGCCCCCGAACACGCGGCGAGCGCGACCCCGGCCGCCATCGCGAGTGCGATGACGGCCGGGACACGGCGACGCCCGGTGGGGGAGAGCTGGCGGTTCGTCGCGGTGTGGGTCATGCGTTCCTGTTCTTCCAGCGGGGGTCAGGCTCCGATGATGAAGGCCTCGAGCTCGGCGCGGGCCTTGTCGTCGGCCATCTGCTCCGGCGGGGACTTCATGAGGTACGCCGACGCCGGCAGGATCGGTCCGCCGATGCCGCGGTCCTTGGCGATCTTGGCCGCCCGGACGGCGTCGATGATGATGCCGGCCGAGTTGGGCGAGTCCCACACCTCGAGCTTGTACTCGAGGTTGATCGGAGCATCGCCGAACGCGCGTCCCTCGAGGCGAACGTACGCCCACTTGCGGTCGTCGAGCCACTCCACGTAGTCGGAGGGGCCGATGTGCACGTTGCGGTCGTGGATCTTGTCCTTGAGGGAGCCCTCGAGGTTGGAGGTCACGGCCTGGGTCTTGGAGACCTTCTTGGACTCCAGGCGCTCGCGCTCGAGCATGTTCTTGAAGTCCATGTTGCCGCCCACGTTGAGCTGGTAGGTCCGGTCCAGGGCGACACCGCGGTCCTCGAACAGCTTGGCCATCACGCGGTGCGTGATGGTGGCGCCGACCTGCGACTTGATGTCGTCGCCGACGATCGGGACGCCGGCGGAGCGGAACTTCTCGGCCCACACGGGGTCGGAGGCGATGAAGACGGGCAGGGCGTTGACAAAGGCGACGTCGGCGTCGATGCAGCACTGGGCGTAGAACTTGTCCGCCTCCTCGGACCCCACCGGCAGGTAGCTGACCAGCACGTCGACCTCGGCGTCGCGCAGGGCCCGGACCATGTCCACGGGCTCGGCGTCGGACTCCTCGATGGTCTGGCGGTAGTACTTGCCCAGCCCGTCGAGGGTGGGTCCGCGCTGGACGCTGACGCCGGTCGGCGGCACGTCGCAGAGCTTGAGGGTGTTGTTCTCCGAGGCGTTGATCGCCTCGGCGAGGTCCATGCCGACCTTCTTGCCGTCGACATCGAACGCGGCGACGAACTCGACGTCCCGGACGTGGTAGTCGCCGAACTTGACGTGCATGAGGCCGGGGACGGTCTGGTCGATCGCCGCGTCCTTGTAGAACTCGACGCCCTGCACGAGCGAGGACGCGCAGTTGCCGACGCCGACGATCGCGACGCGCACCTTCTTGTCGGTCATGGGGATTCTCCTTGTGATGGGTTCTCTGTCTGGATGAGCTCGTTGATCCAGCGCAGCTCGCGCTCGCTGGTCTCGAGGCCGAGCAGGGTGAGCTGCCGCGCGTAGCGCAGTTCGGTCGGGCCGGTCCGGGTGGCCGCGTCCCGTTGGCCCTCGCGCCGCTCCTCGAGGACCCGCCGCCGGCCCTCCAGGAGCCGCACCCGGGCGGGCCCGGGGGTGCGGTCGAAGAAGGCCAGGTGGACGCCGAAACCGTCGTCGGTGAACGACGCGGCCCCGGGCTCGTCGAGCAGGGCGGCCAACGTCTCCTTGCCCCCGGCGGTGATGCGGTAGGTCTTGCGACCGCGTCGGGCGGTGGCCGGCGGACGCGTGGCGGTGGCCGCGGTGGCGTCCTCGACGATGTCTCCCTGTAGCCGGAGGCGACGCAGGGTGGGGTAGAGCGAACCGAAGGACACGGTCCGGACGGTGCCCAGCATCTCGGACAGGCGCTTGCGCAGCTCGTAGCCGTGCATGGGCCGCTCGTCGAGCAGCCCCAGGATCGCCAGTTCGAGCACCACACCCCTCCCCTCGACGTCTCATGCCTGCGGGTTTCCGCGACGGTCACCGAGAGTACACCTTCGGATGTATCGCGCCGATATACCCGTCCGTGACATCGGACGGACGGGTCGAGACAGACGCGGGCCCCGGACCCCCCGGCCTCGCGCCCCGGACCCCCCGTGCTCGTGCCCCGGACTCGCGCGGGGGTCCGGCGCGAGTCGTAGGCTGATCCTGTGGACCACGCCGACTTCCGCCCCCGGCGACCCGGCCCTCCGCCGGGACCGGAGGACCCCACCGGCCGCGACGCCCTCCGGCGTCGGCGGGTGGTGGATTTCGCCCTGCGGCGTCGAGGGGTGTTGGCGGATCTCCGTGAGGGGGTCTCGGCACTTCGCGAGGTGTGCGACGCGGACGTCTATCTGCTGCGTGCGGCGAGTTTCCACGGCGTGGAGACCGGGACCGTGTGCCCCGTGTGCCGCAAGGAGAACCTCACCGAGGTGTCCTGGGTGTTCGGCGACGACCTGGGTGCGGCGTCCGGATCGGCGCGGAGCGCGGACGAGATCGAGCAGCTGGCACTGACCCATGACGCGTTCACCGTGCACGTGGTGGAGGTGTGTCGCAGCTGCTCGTGGAACCACCTGGTGGAGTCCTATGAGGTGGGCCTCGCCTCCGGTGAGGGCAGGCGCGTGCGCCGGGCGGCGCGGGAGCTCCGCAGGCACCGCTGAGCGCCCTCGCCGGGTGCGCCGAGTTCCGAGTGGAGCGCGATTTCGTACACAATGGACCTCAATGCACCGTCAGCGGGGGTCGCCCGTACCGGTCGGAGCTGCTCGCAGGAGGGTAGAAGATGTCGCAAAGTGACAGGACGCGTGGGAGATCTGACGGGGATCGGGACGACTCCTCGCCCCGGCGCGGCTGGTTCCGACGTCACCCGATCTGGACGACTCTGATCCTCGTCGTCGTCGTCGTGTTGGTGATCCCGCTGGTGATCGTCGGGGTGACCTACAACCGCACCGAGATCCCCCGCCCGGGCAGCGTGGCCACCAACCAGATCTCCGAGATCTACACCAACGACGGCACGACCATGATCGGGCGCATCGTCCCACCGGAGGGCAACCGCACCCTGGTCGAGGTCGACGCCATCCCCGTGCACGTGCGAAACGCCGTCATCGCCGCGGAGGACCGCAGCTTCTACACCAACGAGGGCTACGACCCCACGGGCATCGGCCGCGCGGTGATCGGGCAGGTCACCGGCGAGTCGAGCGCCGGCGGCGGGTCCACGATCACGCAGCAGTACGTCAAGAACACCATGGTCGGCGACGCTCCCACCTATGAGCGCAAGGCCAAGGAGATCATCATCGCGGCCAAGATGACCAACGAGTGGTCCAAGGACCAGATCCTCGGGGCCTACCTCAACACCATCTACTTCGGCCGCGGCGCCTACGGCATCGCCGCCGCCTCCACCGCGTACTTCAACAAGCCGGTGGAGGCCCTCACCGTGGAGGAGGGCGCACTGCTCGCGGGCGTCATCCAGTCCCCGTCCGTGCTGGACCCGCTCAACAACGCCGCCGCCTCCGAGGGCCGCTGGAACTACGTGATGGACGGCATGCGGGACATGGGGGCCATCGACGCCCAGCAGCGCGGCATGGCGGTGTTCCCCCAGGTCGTGGAGGACCCCCAGGCGGTGGACCAGAACGTGGGCAACCCCACCAACGGGGCGATCCGTCGGCAGGTGCTGGCGGAGCTGGCGATGGCCGGCCTGGACGAGCAGATGCTCAACACCCGCGGGCTCAAGATCACCACGACGATCGACCCGTCCACCCAGGAGGCGGTGGTCGAGGCCGCTCGCAGCAACATGCAGGGGGAGAGGCCCGAGAACCGGACGGCGGTGGTCTCCATCAACCCCCGCACGGGCGGCGTGATCGGCTACTACGGCGGCGAGGACGCCGAGGGGTGGGATTACGCCAACGCCCCGCTGCAGACCGGTTCCACCTTCAAGATCTTCGGCGTGGCCGCCGCCCTCGAGCAGGGGATCGGGTTGGGCACCCAGATCTCCTCGGCGCCCGTGACCACCGGAAACGTCACCGTCACCAACGTCCAAGGCCAGTCCTGTGGGTCGTGCTCGGTCGCGATGGCGCTCAAGATGTCCCTCAACACCTCGTTCATCCGCCTGCAGCGGATGCTAGACAACGGCGCCAACGACGTCCGGGAGATGGCCCACCGCACGGGCGTCGCCAAGGAGATCCCCGGCCTGCCGTGGGAGACCCTCACCGAGCAGGGCGAGGACCCCTACGACGGCCTGATCCTGGGCCAGTACCCGATCCGGGTGCGCGACATGGCCACGAGCCTGGCCACCTTCGCGGCCGAGGGCGTCCACCGGCCGACCCACTTCATCGAGAAGGTCGAGACGGCCGACGGTGAGGTCCTGCTGGACAACTCGGCCCCAGAGGGTGAGGAGGTGGTGGACGCCGACGTGGCCAACAACCTCACCTCCGCGATGGAGCCGATCGCCGCCTATTCCAACGGCAAGTCGCTGGCGGGCGGACGCCCCTCGGCCGCCAAGTCCGGCACCACCCAGCTCGGCGACACCGGGTACAACAAGGACGCCTGGTTCGTGGGCTACACCCCGTCCATCGCCACGGCGGTGTGGGTGGGGACCGACGACAACGAACCGTTGCTCAACGCGTGGGGCGGGACGATGTACGGGTCCGGGCTCCCCGCGGACATCTGGAAGTCGGCGATGGACGGCGCGCTGTCCGGCACCGACTGGGAGAGCTTCCCGTCCCCCGGGTACATCGGTGGCCAGGCCGGCGCGTCCCAGTGGGAGTCCTCCGGCACGGGGACCGGGAACACCGGCGGGACGGGTGCCACCCAGCAGGCGGTCCCCCAGCCCAGCGTCGCCCCCGCCCCCGCGCAGCCCGCTCCGGCTCCCGGGG
>NZ_JAALEF010000295.1:0-2882 GCF_014145245.1 Dietzia sp. B44
CGCCCGCGCCCGCGCTCACGGTGACGGCCTCGGGGGCGAGCACGGCGGCGTCGTAGCCGAGCCGCTGCCCGTCGGCGGTCAGCTCGCCGCCGTAGTTGTACAGGACCCGGGAGGCGGACGGGTCGAACGCCGGGAGCTCGGTGCTGACCCCGGGGTCGAGGGTGACGATCCAGATGGCGAGGTGGCTGTCCGGGCGCGCGGCCCAGGAGTGCGGTGGCGGGTCGAGTGCCCGGATCCCGTCGATCTCCCCGGCGATCACCCGGACGCGCGCGGCGGCCCCCTCCTCACCGCGGACGACGACCGGGGTGTCCTCGGACCAGAACATGTCGAAGTACGGCTCGGCGGACTTGTCCTCGGGGGCGAGGTTGAGCCAGATCTGGAACAACTCCATGGTGTTGGTCGCGTCGGGATCCAGCAGGGGGAACATCTCCGAGTGCGAGATCCCCGCACCGGCGGTGAGCCACTGTGTGTCACCGTGCCCGAAGCGGGCGGCGGCGCCCAGCGAGTCGGAGTGGTCCACCACGCCGTCGAGCACCACGGTGACGGTCTCGAAGCCGCGGTGTGGGTGCTGGGGGAAGCCGGGCACCTCTGAGCCGTGGTACATCGACCAGCCGTCCTTGCCGGAGAAGTCGCCTCCGATGGACCGGCCCTCCAGGGAGGCCGCGGGACGCATGGTCTCCCCCTCGGCCGCGGGGAACTCGTCGCGGTGGTGGACCGCGAACAGGAACGGGTCGACACCGGGCCACTGCGCGCCGAGCGGGACTACCTGACGGATGGCGGACACTGGCATCTCCTCTGACGGGACGGTAATTGCTGTCGCGTCATACAACTCCGGGCCCCGGCGGTTTGTTCCCTCCCGCGTCTGAGCCCGGGCCAGCCCCAGATCAGCCCCGGGTCAGCCCCGGGTCAGCCCCGGGCCACCACTCCGGTCACCGGAATCCGGCCGTCGACCGCCTGGCGGAAGTTGAGCACCGCACGCTGGACGTGGTCGCCCGTGGAGACCACGACCGCGCCGGTGGTCCCGCGCTCGCGGAAGATCTGGTCGGTGAACCGGGCGTTCTGGACCGTCGAGTTGGAGTTGCCCTCCTCGGTGATCCGCCACGGTGCGATCCCGGCGCCGCGGAGCCAGTCGCCCATCGCGCGGGCCTCCGTGCGGCCGTTCTGCGGGACTCCACCGGTCACGATGATGCGGGCTGTGGGGTACTCCCGCGCGAGCCGGAAGCCTGTCCTCAGCCGCTCCTCCAGCACCGGCCGGATCCCCCCGTCGGGATAGAGGCCCGCGCCCAGGATCACGATGTCGGTGGTGAACGGATTGACCGTGAGCACCGCCGGGTCGTCGCTCGTGAGCGCGTCCAGGCCGCCGCACATCTGCAGCATCGACTGGTCGACATACTGGCAGCCCACCATGGTCAGCCCGTTGTAGAGCGCGGTGCCCGACGGAAGCTCCGCCGAACCCGCGGATGCGGTCCCTGCACCGGCCCCCAGCGCGAGCGCCGCCGTGGCCGCGACCGCTGCGAGACGGATGTGTGTCCTACGCACGATGGCGTTCCTCCCCCGAGAAAACTGTGTGACTCATTTCGTGATCCGATAGTTATCGTCGGCCACGGTACCGCTGTTACCCGTGAGGCAGGATGGTCCAGAAAACCGCCCGGTACCCTGCTCGTATGCCCGCAGGATACGACAAATCGGCCGCGGTCCGATACCTCTCCCGAGCGGACCCCGAGCTCGGACGCCACATCGAGACCGTCGGTCCGTGCACCCTCGCGCCCGCCCCGGACGCCGGACCGCACACCCTGTTCGACCGCCTGGCCTCCTCGATCCTATCCCAGCAACTGTCGGTCAAGGCGGCCGCGACGATCGCCGGTCGCCTCAGGGAGCGGGCGGCCGGGCCCCGGCATCTCGACCCCGGCCTCCTCACCACCCTCTCCGACGACGAGATCCGTACCTGCGGGGTCTCCCGACCCAAGATCGCCGCGCTCCGCGACCTCGCCGACGCGGTGGGGACCGGACGGATCCCCACCCTGGCGGAGCTGGAGGAACTCGACGACGAGGAGGTGGTCGCCTCCCTGACCACCGTCCGCGGGGTGGGCCGGTGGACGGTGGAGATGCTGCTGATCTTCCTGCTGGACAGGCCCGACGTGTTCCCCGTGGCCGATGTCGGCGTCCGGCGCGGATTCGAGCGGGTCACGGGACTCGACGGACCCCCCACCGCCACCCGGATGCTCACCCGTGCCGAGAGCTGGGCCCCCTACCGGTCGGTCGCCTCCTGGTACCTGTGGCGGGCGGTGGACCAGACCGGCCAGGCGGTGCCCGCGCCGCCCGCGCCCGCCGTCCGGTAGAACGGACGCATGGCAACCACCGCATTCAAGGGAAACCCCGTCTCCACGTCCGGCGAGCTCCCCGCCGTCGGCACCACCGCTCCGGCCTTCGACCTGGTCGGCACGGACCTGGCGCCCGTGACCTCCGAGTCGCTCGCGGGCAAGCGCGTCGTGCTCAACATCTTCCCGAGCGTCGACACTGGCGTCTGCGCCCAGTCGGTCCGCACCTTCAACGAGAAGGCCACGGACTTGGACAACACCGCGGTCATCAACGTCTCGGCGGACCTCCCGTTCGCGCTCAAGCGCTTCTCCGCCGACGAGGGCATCGAGAACGCCTCCGCCGGTTCCACTTTCCGCAGCGACTTCGCCTCGACGTACGGCGTCAAGATGGCCGACGGCCCCCTGGCCGGCCTGTGCGCCCGCTCGGTCGTGGTGCTCGACGCCGACGGCACGGTGGTCTACACCCAGCTCGTCGACGAGATCACCACCGAGCCGGACTACGACTCCGCGCTGGCTGCACTCGCCTGATCCGCGTCGACGGCCGCCGGCCCGCCTCCATGTGGA
>NZ_JAALEF010000295.1:2909-4672 GCF_014145245.1 Dietzia sp. B44
CGGGCCGGCGGACGTTGACCCGTCGAGAGTCGGGCGCGTCGAGTCCTAGGCGCTGCCCGCGGGGATCGGCGCGAACCGACGGACCGCGTCCTCGAGCTGGTCGAAGAGGGTGGAGATCTCCCCCGCGCGCCGGTCGTTCGGCTGGAGACCCTCCGGGCCGAACTCGGTGAACAGGCTCAGCGACACCTGCTGACGGACCCCGAACATCCGGAAGTTCGCGACGATCTGGCGCCACTGCTCCACGGCGCGTACGCCGCCCTCGGCGCCGTAGGAGACAAAGGCGACCGGCTTGTCCGCCCACTCGTCGCCGAGTGAGTCGAAGGCGTTCTTCAGGGCGCCGGGAACGCCGTGGTTGTACTCGGGGGTCACGAAGATGAAGGCGTCGTAGGAATCGATCGCCTCACTCCACCGGGTGACCCGCTCGTCGTCGTACTGCTTGTTCGCGGCACCCGGCACGGTGGCCGAGGTGAGGAGCGGGACGTCGAAGGACTTGAGGTCGACCAGGTCGTAGGTGGCGAGCTCCCGCGACGCCGCCTCCGCGGTGACCCAGTCGGCCACGGCCGCGCCGCCCCGCTCGTCGCGGATACTGCCCAGGATGATGCCGATCTTCACTAGCGTCTCCTCCGTCGATCGATGTCGTGGACACCCCGACCGTACTTGAGTGATACAGCAACAATCTACCGCCTGCCGTAGACAGTGACCGACGCCACCGCGCACACCCGGCCGCGGGCGTCCCGGGTGACCGCCTGCGCGATCCCCCAGCTCCGACCGTCATGGAGTGCCTCGGCGCGCACCGTGACCGGGCCGACGAGCGGGATCTGCCGCACGTATCTCACGTCGAGCGAGGACGAACTGACCTCTCGTTCGTGCGGGAACACCGCCGCACCGGCCACCTCCGCGACGGCGGCGAAGACCCCGCCGTGCAGGTTTCCCAGCGGGTTGGCCAGCGCCGGTTCGGGGGCGATCACGGCCTCCACCGCCCGGGTGCCCCCCGGGCCGTCATCGTGGTGGTCCAGCGTCAGGCACAACACCTCGGCCAGCGTCCCCGGTGCCAGTGCCGAGGGCCACCGCGGCTCGTCGTCGTAGTCACCCGGGTCCACGACCCCCGCGATCTCCATCGACTTGACCAGTCCCGCGGCGACCACCCCGCCGTCGTCATCGAGGACGTCGCCCCGCGTGGTGAGGCAGTGTCCGTCGTCGCCCAGGTGGTCCGTGCGCACGCCCAGGCCGGTCGACCCCTCCCGGGGGCGCGCCAGCAGATCCAGGCGGAGCTCGGTGGTCACGGTCCACATCCCCTCGGGACGACGGCGGTGGTTCTCGGCCCCGAGACCGGAGTCGACCAACACCGCCAGGGCCCCCGTGGCGAAGCGCCCGGACGGGTCCACGAACTGGTCGGCGACCGGCTGGTGCCAGCTCACGGTGCCGTCCCCGTTCGGACTGAAGGTCAGTCCGAGCCGGGGTTCCGGGCCGTGGTGCGTCGATTCCCTCATCTCGCGACGCTAACACGTGTTCCAGTCCTGCCCGTCGGGCCCACGTGGCCGCACAATGGAGCCGTGCCCCCACGAGCAGAGCCCCCCCGGACAGCACCCCTGAGCAGCGAGGTTCTCGCGACGCCCCGACGCTGGCCGATCCGCACGGCCACCACCGTGATCGCCACCGCGATCGTCATCCTGGTGCTGGCCGCCGCGGCGGGGGGCGCGTGGCTGCTGCTGCGCACCGCCGCGCACAGCGCGATCGACACGGTGGACCGGGGTCGGGCGGTC
>NZ_JAALEF010000296.1:0-9112 GCF_014145245.1 Dietzia sp. B44
GCCGGTGTTCCCGCCGCCGGGGCCGGCTGGCCCTGGGGCCGGGCCTGCGCGGCCGGCTGGCCCTGTTGACCTGCCGCCATCTGCTGCTGGTAGGCCTGCGCCTGCTGCTGTGCCGCCAACTGCGACTGCGCCTTGACCAGCGCCTGCTGGATCTCGTCAGGGATGGTCAGCGGAAGCACCTCCCGGACGGGCATCGGTCCGTCGCCACGGTTCACCAGCAGATGCTTGAACACCTCCCGCCCCTCCTCGGCGGCCTGCTCGGCCAGCTCCGGGGTGGCCATGATGCGCACCTCGGCGGTCCACCGGTGCCCGTCGACCCCGATCGCACGGAAGACGGCACCCGGCATGGCGGCCACGAGCTCGCGCCCCCACGGACCGTCCTCGACGGTGACCTCGGCGCCCTGACCCTCGAGCTGCTCGCGCATGGCGGCGACCATGGTCCGCCACTGCCCGGCCGACTTCGGCGCGGCGAAGGCGCGCGGGATCACCCGCGACACGGTGGTGACCACGTGGAACTCCGGCTGACCGTTCGGGTCCAGCGCGACGTTCAGATCGCGCCCGTTGGGGACGCCGATCACCAGGGAACCGAGGTCGAGGTGTCCGTACCCGAGGTCGGTGTAGTACCGGGCCACGTCCCCGACCGACGAGCGGTCATGCGGACCGGTCGTGGACGGTGCGGAGTCCGCGGGTTCCCCGGGGGTGGCGGCGTCGCGGTCCCCGGTCACCGACTTCTTGCGTCCGAACATGGTCGAATCCTCTCCGCGTGCGACCTGGTCCCGGTCGGGACCGTGCCTCTTGACGCTACCCAACGTGGTGTGGTGCCGGTCAGGTCAGGCGGTGGTGACCTCCGGTCGAGCCGTGGCCCCGCTCTCCCCGGTCGGTCTGGTCGAGCTCGTCGACCTCCTGCACGTCCCAGAGTTCGACTCTCTGGATGATCAACTGTGCGATCCGGTCACCTCGTCCGATGTGAACCGGTTCGGACGGGTCGAGGTTGACGAGGTTGACCTTGATCTCGCCGCGATACCCGGCATCGATGGTGCCCGGGGCGTTGACGATCGACAGTCCCGCCCGTGCGGCGAGACCGGATCTGGGGTGGACGAGCCCGGCGTACCCCTCCGGGATGGCGACGGCCACCCCTGTGCCCACCAGCGCACGATGCCCGGGTTCGAGTGCGCAGTTCTCGGCCGAGAACAGATCGATGCCCGCGTCGGAGGGGTGGGCGCGGGACGGCACCGGAAGACCGGGGTCCAACCTCCGTAGCCGCAGCGGTCCGCGTGATCCGGACGAGTGGTCGGGGTGGTTCATGGCTGGCCGCCCTCCTGCCGGGTGGAGCCCGGGTGATGGATAGTCTTGATGTCGTGACCGAAGAAGATCTCCGACCGTCGCCCGACCGGGTCCCGCGCCCTGTTCACTCGGAACGACTCCGGGTACCGGGATGGTGGTGGGTGCTTCTCGCCGCCATCACCGTCCTCGTGGCCGCCGTGGCCTCGGTACTCGGCGCGCCGTGGTGGCTGTGGCTGCTCACCGTGGTCGTGCCCGCCCTGTTCGCGTGGCTCTTCGTCACCGTCGGTCGCGAGCGTATCGAGGTCGAGTCCGACGGTCAGGGCGGAGGGACCCTGTACGCGGGCCGCGCGCGTCTGCCCTTCGAGGCGATCTCGCGCAGCGCCGTCGTGCCCGCGACCGCCAAGCAGGCCGCGATGGGGCGCCAACTCGATCCGGAGGCGTTCGTCGTCCACCGCGGTTATGTCCCCACCATGGTGATCGTCGTCCTGGACGACCCGCTGGACCCCACGCCCTACTGGCTGATCAGCACCCGTGACCCGGAAGGACTCGCGGCGGCCCTCCCGGACAACCACTACAGCTGAGCGATCAGCCCGCGCAGTCCACGCAGATCGGCAGTCCGTCCCTCTCCTCGGCGAACCGGCTCCGGTGATGGACGAGGAAGCAGTCTCCGCAGGTGAACTCATTGTCCTGCTCGGGAACCACACGGACCGTGAGTTCCTCTCCGGAGAGATCCGCCCCCGGGAGTTCGTAGGACTCGGCGGTATCCGTCTCGTCCACGTCGACCTCGCCGGTAGCCCCCTCCGCCCTCCGGGCCTTGAGTTCCTCCAGCGAATCACCGGCCAGCTCGT
This sequence comes from Dietzia sp. B44, assembly GCF_014145245.1. Lineage (NCBI taxonomy): Bacteria > Bacillati > Actinomycetota > Actinomycetes > Mycobacteriales > Dietziaceae > Dietzia > Dietzia sp. B44. The sequence continues at coordinate 2,133 of NZ_JAALEF010000296.1, forward strand.
CAGCTTCGGTCCGGCGGGGTGCGTCGTAGTCGGTTGCCATGTGTCTCTTCTCTAGCGGTCAGGTGGCGAGGGGCGGTCGGTTCGATCGTGGACCGACCGGCGCACGCATATTAACGGAAACTAGCAGGGATTTCATCCGCGCTTCCGGACCGTGTCCCCACCGGGACGCCGATTCCCCGACGATTACAGTGGTGAGGCGGACCCGGACAGGGCTCCCGCACCGTGACACCTGCAGGAAGGACCCTCATGGTCGTCCACCTCAGCGCCCAGGCGACACCCAGTCCGACCCCCACTCGGGGGATGGGACGACTACGCAGCCCCTACGTGCTGTTCGTGGTGGCCACGCTGGTCCTCGGGGGTCTGGTGTGGGCTTCCGCGCTCATGGGCAGCGATGCGGCGACCCAGGCCGCCGCCTGCCCCGTGACGCCCGCGGCGGAGGAGGCCGGACTGCGGGATCAGCCCGCCGGCGCACTCGACTCGGTCGAGCCGGCCCTGTTGGCGGACACGCGGGTCCGGGTGCTCAACGCCAACGGCCAGAGCGGTCAGGCGGGTGCGGTCGCCGCCCAACTCGCCGAACGCGGATTCCAGCCGGCGGGAGCCGACGCCACCGGCAACGACCCGATCTACGCCCAGGACCTCGAGTGCCACGGGCAGATCCGCTACGGCGAGGCCGGGGAGGCGAGCGCGAGGTCACTGTCCCTCGCCGCGCCGTGCATGCAGCTGGTGTCCGACGGGCGGGCGGACGAGTCCGTCGACCTGGTGCTGGGGACGATCTTCTCGCGACTGTCGGACTCGGCGGAGAGCGTGGGGGCGCTCGACGAGCTCAAGGTGGGACGTCAACCGATCTCCGCCGAGCTGGACGCGGCGCGAGCCGTCAACTGCTGACCGCGCCCCCGAGCGCCTCGATCGCGGACAGGAACTCCCCCGCCACACCGGGTGCGGCGGCGGCAGTGGGGACCTCATCGTCGTGGGAGACCCTCACCACCGCGCCGGCCTCGGCGGCGATCAGGGCCCCGGCCGCGTGATCCCACGGCTTGAGGCAGCGCTCGTAGTAGGCGTCGATCCGGCCGGTGGCCACCATGCACAGGTCCAGGGCCGCGGACCCGCACCGTCTGATGTCACGGATCCGCGGGAGGAGCTCCGCGACCACCCGCCCCTGTTCCGCGCGGACGTCGGAGTCGTAGGAGAACCCGGTTCCCACGAGCGCCATCGACAGGTCGTCACACGCCGACGCCGTCAGTTCGGTGAGCGTGCCCGTGGCGGACCGGAGGCTCGACCCGCGGCCGAGCCCCGCGGTCCAGGTCTCGCCGGTGACGATGTTGTGCACCGCACCCGCGAGGACCACCCCGTCGACCTCCGCCGCCACCGAGACGGCGGTGAAGGGGATCCCGTAGAGGAGGTTGACGGTTCCGTCGACCGGATCCACCACCCACCGCACGACCCCCCGTCCCGGGGCGGTCGCCTCCTCGCCACCCTCCTCCCCCAGGACGCGGTCGCCGGGCCGGGCGGAGACCACCTGCGAACGGAGGTGCTCCTCCACGGTGGTGTCGATGACGGTCACCGGGTCGGTCGCAGAGCTCTTGGCACGCGCGTCGAGCCCGGTGGAGCCGAACTGCTCCACCATCCGCCGGGCCACGTCACCGCCCGAGACCGCGAGCCGACCCGCGAACCGCCTCAATTCGTCGACGGTGTCCGCGTGGGTTGATCGCGCGACCCCTCCGTCCGTCTCCTCCGACATGTCGGCTCACCTCGTCGTCGTCCCCGATTGGACCGGCCCACGGTGGTACCGGACAGATACGCTGACGAACGGGCGCTCGTCGCCCCCATCGTGCCCCGTCGGTCCGGTGGACTCCAACCGCAGCCGTGACCCTCACGGCCCGTCACCCGGGAGCCCGAGATGCCCACCCCCACACCTACCGAGAGCACCCAGGCGCCGGCCTCCTCCACCGGCCTGGGGGTGGACGTCGGCGGCACAGGGATCAAGGCGGGGCTGGTCGACCTCGGCACCGGGGAACTCCTCGGCCCCCGGTCGACACGTCCCACCCCGCAGCCGGCGACCCCGGACGCGGTCGCCGGGGTCATCCGCGCGATGGTCGACGAACTCGGATGGGACGGCCCGGTGGGGGTGGCTCTCCCCAGCGTCATCCACGACGGCGTCGCGAGGATCGCCCACAACATCGACGGCTCCTGGGTCGGCTGCGACGTGGTCGCCCTGTTCGACAGGCACCTCCCCGGACGCTCGGTGGTCATGCTCAACGACGCCGACGCGGCGGGTGTCACCGAGGTGCACTACGGCGCCGGTGAGGGGGTGGACGGCCTGGTGGTCCTGCTGACCTTCGGCACGGGGATCGGATCGGCACTGCTGCTGGACGGCCATCTCGTCCCCAACACGGAGTTCGGACACCTCATGGTGGAGGACATCGCCGGCCGGGGTTTCGACGAGGCCGAGCACCTGGCCTCCGCATCGGTACGTGCACGGGACGGACTGACCTACGAGGAATGGGCGCCCCACGTGTCCAACGTCCTGCGATGCCTCGAGGACCTGCTCTGGCCCCGCGCATTCGTCCTGGGGGGCGGGATCAGCGAGGCCGCCGAGGAGTGGTTCCCGCTCCTGGAGAACCGCACCCCGGTTCGTGCGGCCATCAGACGTGGCGATGCCGGGATCATCGGGGCGGCGCTGTACTCGGCGGCGCGCGACGGCCTGGTCGATCTGGGGTCGACACTGTCCCCGGGCAGCTACTGACCCCTCGTCAACAGCGCCTGATGCGACCTCCGGGCGGGTTCCTCGTTACAATGGCGCAGGCCGGGATCACCTACCGGCCGGGGACGGGCCCGGTACCGCAAGGCGGACGGCTCGAGTGTCGGCATACGATGCGGCATCGATCCCCGTTTCCCATCGATTCACCGGTTGTGAAGGGGCGTTTGTGGCAGCCACGAAGACCACCAGTTCGGATTCCGCGATGAGCGGCGATCCGTCGGACACCGAGGTCACGGGCGAGGCCCCCGCCAAGAAGACCGCGGCGAGCAGGACACCAGCGAAGAAGGCCGCGCCCGCCAAGAAGACGGCGGCGAAGAAGTCGGCCCCGGCCAAGAAGACCGCGGCCAAGAAGACCGCCGCCGCGGGGGATCCCGCGCTCACGGACACCGCTCCGATCGACGACGCACCGGTCGAGGCACTCGAGGTCGAGCCGGACACCGCCGAACTCGAGGACGTCGAGGTCGATGTCGTCGACGTCGATGACGCGGAGGCCGACGAGGAGACCAAGGAGGGTCCGACCGCCAAGGACAAGGCGTCGGGTGACTTCGTCTGGGACGAGGACGAGTCCGAGGCCCTGCGGCAGGCCCGCAAGGACGCCGAGCTCACCGCCTCGGCCGACTCGGTCCGCGCGTACCTCAAGCAGATCGGCAAGGTCGCCCTTCTCAACGCCGAGGAGGAGGTCGAGCTGGCCAAGCGTATCGAGGCCGGCCTCTACGCCACCTGGTTCATGGCCCAAGTCGTCGAGCGTGGCGAGAAGCTCACCACCGCCCAGCGCCGCGACTACAAGTGGATCGAGCGGGACGGCGTTCGCGCCAAGAACCACCTGCTCGAGGCGAACCTCCGGTTGGTCGTGTCCCTGGCCAAGCGCTACACGGGCCGGGGGATGGCGTTCCTGGACCTCATCCAGGAGGGCAACCTGGGTCTGATCCGCGCCGTCGAGAAGTTCGACTACACCAAGGGCTACAAGTTCTCGACCTACGCGACCTGGTGGATCCGCCAGGCCATCACCCGCGCCATGGCCGACCAGGCCCGCACCATCCGCATCCCGGTGCACATGGTCGAGGTCATCAACAAGCTCGGGCGCATCCAGCGCGAGTTGCTCCAGGACCTGGGCCGCGAGCCCACCCCGGAGGAGCTGGCCAAGGAGATGGACATCACCCCGGAGAAGGTGCTGGAGATCCAGCAGTACGCCCGGGAGCCCATCTCGCTCGACCAGACCATCGGTGACGAGGGCGACTCGCAGCTCGGCGACTTCATCGAGGACTCCGAGGCCGTGGTGGCCGTGGACGCGGTGAGCTTCACGCTCCTCCAGGACCAGCTCCGCTCGGTGCTCGACACCCTGTCCGAGCGCGAGGCGGGCGTGGTGCGGCTGCGCTTCGGCCTCACCGACGGACTGCCCCGCACGCTGGACGAGATCGGCCAGGTCTACGGGGTCACGCGCGAGCGGATCCGCCAGATCGAGTCCAAGACCATGTCCAAGCTGCGCCACCCGTCGCGGTCCCAGGTGCTGCGCGACTACCTGGACTGATCTCCCGCCGGTCCGGTACCCCGGACCCCGGACGAGCCCGGGCCCCGTTTATGTCGACGGGGCCCGGGCTCGTTCGCTTGCTCATCCGACAGGGACGGCGAGGCGTGGTTCTGAGCCACTGCCAGCGTCCCCTTCCAGCTGCCCCTACCAGCTGCGCAGCAGCGAGATCCGTTCCCGGATCTGGTCGGCCGAGGCCATGGGCACCGGAGGACCACCACAGGAGTTGCGCAGCTGCGTGTGGATCGCGCCGTGGGACTTGCCCAGACGGCCCGAGTACACGGACACCAGCGTGTTGAGCTGGCGCCTCAGATCCTTCAGCTCGGCCGCCGAGGCCACGCGGGCGGCAGCCGCTCCCGCGTTCGCCCCCGGACCGCCGGCGTTGCCCGGGAGGGTGGTGCCGGAGATGGTCGGGTCAGTCCCCACGCCCACCACCGCCACGGCCCCGGGCGCGGAGGACCCCTCACCGGACGACCGCCTGATCTGCTCCTTCTCCCGCTGACGCAGGAGTGCCTTGACGTCGTCCGCCCCGAGCAGACCGGGGAGACCGATGTAGTCGGCCTCCTCCTCGCTCCCCGCGAACGTGGCCGTGCCGTAGGAGGACCCCTCGTAGACGATCTGGTCGAGTTCGGCGTCCGCGCCGAGGGAGATGTACCCCTTGTCCTCGTCGTCCGCGTCGGGCTCGTCGTGTTGCTGGTTGGCCTGCGCCAGCAACTCGTCCTCGAGCCCGTCCTCGCGGTGGGGCTTGCCCAGGACGTGATCCCGCTGGGCCTCCATCTGGGAGGCGAGCTGCAACAGGACCGGGACCGACGGCAGGAACACCGACGCGGTCTCCCCCGGCCTGCGGGACCGGACGAACCGGCCGATGGCCTGGGCGAAGTACAGGGGGGTCGAGGCGCTGGTGGCGTACACCCCCACGCTCAGGCGCGGCACGTCCACTCCCTCCGAGACCATGCGGACCGCGACCATCCACTCGTCCGTCGAGGCGGAGAACGTGCCGATCCGGCTCGAGGCGGTGGGGTCGTCGGACAGGACGACGACGGGGGCCCGCCCGGTGATCTCCGTGAGCAGAGCCGCGTACTCGCGAGCGCGTTCCTGGTCGGTGGCGATCACCAGCCCGCCGGCGTCGGGCACCCCACCCGCGCGGATCTGCCGGAGCCTGGTGTGTGCCGCCTGGAGGACCGCCGGCATCCAGTCGCCGTGGGGGTCCAGCGCCACCCGCCAGGCGCGCGAGTTCTGGTCCGCGCTGAGTGGTTCGCCGAGCCGGGCGGAGAACTCCTCACCGGCGTTGGTCCGCCAGCGCGCCTCGCCGGAATAGGCGAGGAAGACGACGGGTCGCACGACGCCGTCGGCCAGGGCGTCGGCGTACCCGTAGGAGTGGTCGGCCCTGGACCGTTGATGGCCCTGGCCGTCGGGTTCGTAGGTGACGAACGGGATCGGACTGTCGTCGGAGCGGAACGGTGTGCCGGTCAGGGACAGGCGACGCTCGGCGTCGTCGAACGCCTCACGGATGCCGTCTCCCCAGCTCTTGGCGTCGCCGCCGTGGTGGATCTCGTCGAGGATCACCAGCGTACGGCGGGATGCGGTCCGTTCGCGGTGCTTGAACGGGTGGGAGGCCACCTGGGCGTAGGTGACCACCACGCCGTGGTATTCCGGCGCGAGAGCGCCGGAGGAGTTGGAGTACTCGGGATCGAGCGCGATACCGGCCCTCGCGGCGGCCTCGGCCCACTGGAACTTGAGGTGCTCGGTGGGGGCCACCACGGTGATGGCGTCGACCGTCCGGTCGGTCAGGAGTTCGGTGGCCACGCGCAGACCGAACGTCGTCTTACCGGCGCCGGGGGTGGCCACGGCGAGGAAGTCCTTCGGCCGAGCCATGAGGTACTTGCGCAGCGCGGTCCGCTGCCAGGCGCGCAGCGGCGCGCCCGCGGCCGCCGTGGCGGCGGGGTCTGCGGTCTGCTCCTCGGTGCCCGGGACCGCGCCGGGTTCACTCACCAGGCTTCAGGGTCTCGTAGACGCGCTTGCACTCCGGGCAGACGGGAGAACCGGGCTTGGCGGACCGGGTGACAGGGAACACCTCGCCACAGAGGGCGATCACATAGGAGCCCATGACCGCGCTCTCGGCGATCTTGCTCTTGTCCACGTAGTGGAAGAACTTGGGCGCGTCGTCCTGCGTCTCCTCGGTCGTCGTGACCTCGGGGCGCTCTAGTGTCTTGGTCCGGGTGGTGCTCACCCCCTCATGATGCCGCACGCCACGGTCGGCGCGCCAACGCCGGAGTACCTTGGGGGCCATGGCACCCGACTCCCGTCGCAAGCGGTCCAAGGATCGGGACGGCACCGCGAGGCCCGTTCTGATCACCGCCGCGCGGGAGTCCTACCGGGACGAGCTCACGGCGCGGAAGAAGCGGTACTTCCTCCTGATGTCCATCCGGATCCCGGCGTTGCTCCTCGCCGCGGGTTCCCTGGCTCTCTGGAACAACCCGTGGATCGCACTGGCCATCGTCGCGGGGTCCATACCGATCCCGTGGATCGCCGTGATCAGCGCCAACGACAGGCCTCCGCTACCCAAGGGGCAGGCACGGATGTACACCGCCGGTGCGCTGGCCAACCCCACGCCCCGCGCGATGCCGCCGGGCCTCACGGGTGGCCCCTCGCACCAGAGCCCGGCCCACGACGGCGCGACCCACGACGACCCGGCAG
>NZ_JAALEF010000297.1:0-1335 GCF_014145245.1 Dietzia sp. B44
GGCGACGGCCGCGGCCACCGTCGCGGCCGCGGTGGCGATCACCGACGGTCGGAGGCGCGGCGTCGCGGCGGTCGGTGTCGAGGGGCTCATGGATCGAGTACACCCGGAGACGCGGCGGGGAATCCGACCGACAGACCCCGCTGTGGAGGAGGTCCACGACCTTCCACAGGGGCGGGACGGCTATCGATCGCGTGTTGGAGTGCGGGCGCGGGCGGGTTATGATTGCCGATGCGGTCGACTGACGTCGATTGACTTCGCGTGTCCTGCACCTCCCACGGGAGGTGCATCCGGACCCGGGGCCTCACAGCCCCGGCTTCACCGGACACCGGACCCGTAGGTGCCCCTGCTCGTCGGGGGTTCGGTCCGCTGCGGTCACCAGGGCCCGAGACCACCCGGTTTCTCGGGCGTAACCCGATACACACCAGAAAGCGAGGACGAGGGCCTCGCGGTCCGGCTGCTTCCAAGCCGGACGAGCCCCTCAACACTTCCATGGCAGTCATCTCCATGAAGCAGCTGCTCGACGCGGGCGCACACTTCGGTCACCAGACCCGTCGTTGGAACCCGAAGATGCGGCGGTTCATCTTCACCGACCGCAACGGCATCTACATCATCGACCTTCAGCAGACGCTCACGTACATCGACCAGGCGTACGAGTTCGTCAAGGAGACCGTCGCCCACGGAGGCACGGTCCTGTTCGTCGGCACCAAGAAGCAGGCCCAGGAGGCCATCGCCGAAGAGGCCGCGAAGGTCGGGATGCCCTACGTCAACCAGCGGTGGCTGGGCGGCATGCTCACCAACTTCCAGACCGTGCACCAGCGCCTCATCCGCCTCAAGGAGCTCGAGGCGATGGAGCAGTCGGGTGGATTCGAGGGACGCACCAAGAAGGAGATTCTCATGCTCACGCGTGAGATGACCAAGCTGGCGCGCACCCTCGGCGGCATGCGGGACATGACCAAGGTCCCGTCCGTCGTGTGGATCGTCGACACCAACAAGGAGCACATCGCCGTCGGCGAGGCACGCAAGCTCAACATCCCGGTCGTCGCCCTGCTCGACACGAACTGTGATCCCGACCTCGTGGACTACCCGATCCCGGCCAACGACGACGCGATCCGCTCGGTCAGCGTCCTGACCCGGGTCATCGCCTCGGCCGTCGCCGAGGGCCTCAAGGCCCGTTCACAGGCGGGCAAGGCCACCGGCGAAGAGGCCGAGCCCCTCGCCGAGTGGGAGGCCGAGCAGCTCGACCAGGTGACCGGTGAGACCGCGGCACCCGAGGGCGAGACGGCAGCCGAGGCCCCCGCGGCCGAGGCCACCGCGACCGAGGCCCCCGCGGCCGAG
>NZ_JAALEF010000298.1:0-2181 GCF_014145245.1 Dietzia sp. B44
GCACCGGTCCGGGCGCGGCGAGCGGGTCCCGCCGGGTGGTGGTGGTGACGGCCGACCGGGGACTGCGGGCCAGGCTGCCTGAGGACGTCGTCGCCGTCGGACCCCGCGCCCTTCTCGGCTAGCTCCGGCGATCCCTGATGGCCCCTGACTGCCCCTGACGACCCCTGCCGCACCCATCGCGCCCGGCACCCCCCGGCCCGCGTGCACACTGGTGCAATGAGTCAGCCCCCCACGCCGCCCGAGATCCTGGTCGGCCCCATGCTCCGGTACGTCGACAGCACGGACGCGACGGTGTGGGTCGAGGTGTCCGCGCCGTGCACGGTGACGATCCGCGCCGGCGACGGCGAGGCCTCCGAACAGTCGTGGGGTGTCCACGGGCACCACTTCGCGGTGCTGCACCTTCGTGATCTCGAGCCGGGCGTGGAGACGCCCTACGAGGTGGCGCTCGACGGTGTACCCGCCTGGCCACTGGAGCCGGACCGCCCCAGCGTCATCCGCACCCCGCGCGCCGACGACACGGTCCGCCTGTCCTTCGGGTCCTGTCGCCGCGGGGAGAGCCAGACCCCGGTGGCGCTTCGCCGGATCGGGGCCGACGCCCTGGTGGCGCTCGCGCATCAGATGGCCCACACGGCGCACGACGACTGGCCCGACGCCATGCTGTTGCTCGGCGACCAGGTGTACGCCGACATCCCCAGCCGGGAGATCACCGAGCGGCTGGCGGCGCGCCGTCGGGCCGGGGAGGGGCCCCGGTCGGTGCGCGACTCCGCCGGTGACGGTGGGGACCGGGACGTGTCCGGGGAGATCTGCGACTTCGAGGAGTACTCCTGGCTGTACCACGAGTCGTGGCGCGACCCGGACGTGCGCTGGCTGCTGTCCACCGTGCCCAGCTGCATGATCCTCGACGACCACGACCTGCGCGACGACTGGAACTCCTCCCACGCCTGGCGCCGCGAGATGACGGCCCAGCCGTGGTGGCGCGACCGCGTGAGGGGGGCGTTCGCCAGTTACTTCGTCTACCAGCACCTGGGCAATCTCGCGCCGCGGGAGCTTGAGCAGGACGAGGTGTACCGGGCGGTCCGGGGTGCCCGGTCCGATGCCGAACGCGAACGGATCCTCGACGAGTTCGCCCTGTCCGCCGACGCCGACCGGGGCACCGCGCGGTGGAGCTTCAGTCGCGACTTCGGGCGGGTGCGGGTGGTGATGCTCGACGTGCGGGCCTCCCGCCGGCTGGACCCCGCCGACCGGCGCGTGATGGACCCGCAGGAGTGGGAGTGGGCGCGGGAGGCCTGCCTCGGGGCCGAGGTCGACCACCTGGTGATCGCGTCGTCCCTGCCCGCGTTCATGCTGCCGGCGCTGCATCATCTCGAGGGGTGGAACGAGGCGGTGAGCCGCGACCGGCCGGACAAGCCGCTGAGCGCCCGGATCGGCGAATGGGTGCGGCTGACGGTGGACCTCGAGCACTGGGCGGCCTTCCGCAACAGTTTCGACGACCTGATCGGGTTGCTCACCGAGGTGGCGGCCGGGGATCACGGGCGCGCGCCCGCCTCGATCCTCATGCTGGGCGGCGACGTCCACTGCTCCTACCTCGAGGAGGTCGAGCTCACCGCGCCGCGGGTGGCCGGGTCGCCGACTGGGGTGCACCAGCTGGTCATGTCCCCGTTCCGCAATCCTCTACAGAAGTCGATCCGGATGGTCAACCGGATCTCGGTGCGGTCTCCCGCGCCCGCGCTGACCCGCCGGCTCGCCGAGGCCGTGGGCGTGCGGGAGCCACGTGTCAGGTGGGAGGTCACCGACGGGATCTGGTTCCACAACGGGGTCATGACGCTGGTGATGCGCGGCCGCCGCGCCACCGTCAAGGTCGAACACGCCCACGTCGAGTGGCCGGCCGGAGGCCTGGGGAGGGTCCTCACGCTGCTGCCCGGTCTGGCGCCGGACTCCTGGGGTCGGAGGGGGCGACGACGACGAGGTGGGGATGACCTCGACGCCAAGCCCCGGCAGGTGTTGCGCAGGACGCTGACCAAGGAGCTCACCGACTGACCGGGGACCCGCCGGCCCGCGTGTCGGCGACGGTTCAGTCCAGTTCCGCGCGGAGTTCGCGCGCGGCGGCCGTGGGGTCGTCCGCGTCGGTGATCGCGCGGACCACCACCACCCGCCGGGCGCCCGCGGCCAGCACCTCGGGCA
>NZ_JAALEF010000299.1:0-2112 GCF_014145245.1 Dietzia sp. B44
CCCGGGCGCCCGGTGCGCGGTCACACCGCCCCCGGGCGCCCAATGCGCGGTCAGACCGCCGCCGACTCCGCGGAACGACGTGGCGCGACCGTCTCGTAGTCGGCCGTGTCGGCAGAGCGGGTCCGGCGCTGGTACTCGTGGACCAATCCGGGCCAGTTGGTGGTGACCCGTCCGGAATCCGCCTTGTACCAGGAGTCGCACCCGCTCCAGACCGAGTCGTCGAGGCGACGCAGGATCTCGGCGTCGTAGGTGTCGTCGACCTCGCTGCGCACCTCGAGGGCCGCGGGCCGCTCCGCGTGTGCCAGTTCCTCGACGATCTGCCGGATGTACCGGGCCTGCTGTTCCATCATGAGAATGATCGAGCTGCTGCCGAGGTTGGTGTTGGGGCCGTAGATCAGGAACATGTTGGGGAAACCCGGCACGGCCATCCCGAGGTACGCCCGTGCGCCCTCGCGCCACTGCTCGTGCAGATCCCGGCCCCCGCGCCCCCGCACGGTGATGGGCGCGAGGAACTCGGTGGCCTTGAAGCCGGTTCCGTAGACGATGACGTCGGCGGGGTGCAGCCGCCCGTCGGCGGTGACGATCCCGTCGGGGACGACCTCGGCGATGCCGTCGGTCACCACGTCGACGTCCGGCTGGGCGAGCGCGCGGTACCACTCGTTGCTGAACAGCATCCGTTTGCACCCGATCGGTTCCGTGGGGGTGAGTGCGGCGCGCAACTCCGGGTCCCGGACGGTCAGCCTGAGGTTGGCCTTGGCCAGCCCGCTGAGGATCCGCGCCAGTGGACGAGCGGAGGTCAGGGCCAGGCCGATGGCCTCCGTGGTCTCCCAGATGGCCCCGCGCATCGCGGAGACGAGGCCGGGGACACGGGCGAACGCGGTGTGATGCGCGTCGGTGTAGGCCCGGTCGGGCTTCGGCACCACCCACGGCGCCGAGCGTTGGTAGACCGTCACGTGGGACGCGGCCTCACGGATGCGGGGGACGAACTGGATCGCCGAGGCCCCGGTACCCAGAACCGCGACCCGCTTGCCGGTGAGATCCACGTCGTGGCGCCACCGGGCGGAGTGGAACGACGGGCCCGCGAACGTCTCCAGCCCCGGGACGTCCGGGTAGGCCGGCCGGGACAGCTGGCCGATCGCGGGGACCAGGACATCGGCCTCGAACGACTCGCCGGTGCTGGAGAGCACCGTCCACGTGGCGGTGTCCTCGTCGAAGGTGGCCGAGGTCACCTCGATCCCCGTGCGCACCTTGTCCCGTAGGCCGTACCGGTCCGCGGTCTCGTGGATGTAGGACAGGATGTCGGGCTGTTCGGCGTAGCGGCGGCCCCAGTCCGTCTTGCGGTGGAACGAGTAGGAGTACAGGTTCGACGGCACGTCACAGGCCGCTCCCGGGTAGGTGTTGTCCCGCCACACCCCGCCCACGTCGTCGGCCTTCTCCAGGATCGTCACGTCCGCGAGGTCGTCACGGGTGAGTTCGTAGGCGGCGCCGAGGCCACCGAATCCGGCGCCGATGATGAGGACGCGCGGGCGCCGTCGGGTGCTGCTCGCGGGGGAGGCGGAGGAAGTCATGGTGCGACCGTATTGCGTCGGACCGGCGTGGCCACAGACTTTCTCGGACGGATAATCCATAATTCCGGCCATGAGCACCTGGGACGACCCCGCGGTTCCGCACTGGGACTTCCCGCGTTCGGCCACCGGGGTCGGTGTACTCGTCGAGGCCGGCAGCACACTCGGTGTGGAGGCGGGGGCGATCCTGCGCGGGGTCGGTCTCCGCCCGGCCGAACTCGCGAACCCCGATCTGCTGGTCGCCCCGGCGCAGGAGTTGGCCGCGATCCGCAATCTGCGCGCAGCCGCGGGCGACCGTCCCGCCCTCGCCGCCGAGGTCGGGGCCGCCTACCGGTTGACGACCTTCGGGATCCTCGGATACGCCCTGCTGTCCAGCCCCACGCTCCGCGACGTGATCGCCGTGACCCTGCGCTTCATCGACCTCAGCTACATCTTCAGCACGTTCGGAGTGGAGTCGACCGGGGACCGGATCGTGGTCCGGCTGGGGGACGCGACCCTTCCGGAGGACGTCCGCGAGTTCCTGGTGGATCGGGATCTCTTCGCGATC
>NZ_JAALEF010000299.1:2167-10207 GCF_014145245.1 Dietzia sp. B44
CTCGTCCCCGGCGGACTCCCGTTCACAGAGGTCACATTCGCCGGTGGGCGCTCCGACGAGACGCTCGTCGCCTACCGCGAGCGACTGGGCACGGTGGTGTCGTCGTCCGACCGCGGCGACGGGGTCACGGCGGTCTTCGACGCCGACCACCTCGACCGACCCCTCCCGCAGGGTAGTACCGCGGCGGTGGCGGTCGCGGAGGCGCTCTGCCGGGACCTCGCCGCCGCCCGCCGGACCCGCGGGCCGGTGAGCAGCCGTGTGCGCGTGGAGATCACCGGGCGGCTCCCCCAGGGGGCGGCCATGTCCTCGGTGGCCGCCGCGCTGGGGCTGAGTTCCCGGACACTGCGTCGACGACTGGCAGACGAGGGCACCTCGTACCAGCGCCTGCTGGACGACGTCCGGGTCGAGTTGGCGGAGCGGATGCTGGCCACCGGCCTGCTCTCGGTCGAGGACGTGGCGATTCGCCTGGGATACGCCGAGGCGTCGAGCTTCATCCACGCGTTCCGGCGTCTCACCGGCACCACCCCGCACCAGGCCTCCGTCGCCTCGCGGGCTCGGACGTCGGCGCCGCCGCGGGCCTGATGTGCCGGGTGATACCCGGACGTGGGATGATCGGCGGCGTGCTGAAGTGGACCACCGCCGGAGAATCGCATGGCCAGGCCCTAGTGACGATCGTCGAGGGCGTCATCGCGGGGGTCGAGGTGACGAGCGACCAGATCGCCTCGCAGCTCGCCCGCCGCCGCCTGGGCTACGGCCGTGGCGCCCGGATGAAGTTCGAGGCCGATGCGGTGAGGGTGCTGGCGGGCGTCCGGCACGGTCGCACCATGGGTTCGCCCATCGCGATCGAGGTCGGGAACACCGAGTGGCCCAAGTGGGAGCAGATCATGTCGGCGGATCCCGTCGACCCCGACGCGATCGAGGACAAGGCCCGCGCGGCCACGCTCACCCGACCGCGCCCGGGCCACGCCGACTTCGCGGGGATGCTGAAATACGACTTCGACGACGCCCGAATGGTCCTGGAGCGCGCGAGCGCCCGCGAGACCGCTGCCAGGGTCGCAGCGGGAACCGTCGCCCGGGCGCTGCTGCGCGAGGTCCTGGGCGTCGAGGTGCTCTCCCACGTGATCTCCATCGGCGCCTCGGAGCCCTACGTCGGGACCGAGCCCACGTTCGCCGATTTGCCGGCCATCGACGAGAGCCCCGTGCGCGCGTTCGACTCCGCGAGCGGGGATCTGATGATCGCCGAGATCGAGGCGGCCAAGAAGGCAGGCGACACGCTCGGAGGCGTGGTCGAGGTGGTGGTCCACGGTCTGCCCATCGGACTCGGTTCGCACGTGTCCGGAGAGGAGCGCCTCGACGCGCAGCTGGCGGGAGCCCTCATGGGGATCCAGGCGATCAAGGGTGTCGAGGTCGGCGACGGGTTCGAGACCGCCCGTCGACGGGGCGGTGTGGCCCACGACGAGATGGTGCGCGGAGCGGACGGCGTGGGACGTCGGAGTAACCGTGCGGGTGGACTCGAAGGGGGGATGACCAACGGTCAGGCCCTCCGGGTCCGCGCCGCCATGAAGCCCATCTCGACGGTCCCTCGTGCCCTGAGCACCGTCGACATGTCCGACGGTTCCGGCGCCACCGCCATCCACCAGCGCTCCGACGTGTGCGCGGTCCCCGCGGCCGGCGTGGTCGCGGAATCCATGGTCGCGCTGGTCCTGGCCCGGTCCGTCCTGCAGAAGTTCGGCGGGGACTCGGTGTCGGAGACCCGGCGCAACGTGCAGGGCTACCTCGACGCCGTGGCGGCGAGACTGGACTGGGACTCGGATCCGGCATGAGCGATCCGGCACGGCCGGTCGCCGTCCTGGTGGGTCCGCCGGGTGCCGGCAAGACGACCATCGGGCGCAAGCTCGCCCGGAGGCTCGACGTGCCGTTCCGCGACGCCGATCAGATGATCGAGGAGTCCGAGGGGCGGTCGATCCCCGAGATCTTCGCCGACGACGGTGAACCCGCGTTCCGGGCGATCGAGGAGAAGGTCGTGGGGCAGGCGCTCGAGTCCTTCGCCGGGGTCCTTTCACTGGGGGGCGGGGCGGTGCTCTCGGCCACCACCCGCGCACGGCTCCGCGGACACCGCGTGATCCATCTGACGATCGGGGTGGCCGAAGGTGTCCGTCGATCGCGCGGTCCCGGCCGCCCTCTCCTCGCGGGCGGGGACGTGACGGCGCGTTACCAGGCGTTGCTGACCGAGCGGTCGCCGCTCTACCGGGAGGTGGCGTGGTCGACCGTGAGCACGGAACGCCGGAGTTCGGGCAAGGTGGTGACGGAGATCGTCGACAGGCTCGAGTCCGGTGACCCGCACGCCCGGGGTACATGGGACCGACCGTGAGTCCGGCGAGAGACGGGGTACGAGCGTGAGTTGTCGAGCGAAGAGCGGGAGTCCATCATGAACCGAGACCGGAACGACACCGACCCCGTGGTGGTGGACGTGCGGTCCGCCGATCCGTACCCGGTGGTGATCGGCCGCGGGTTGCTTCCGGAGATCCTGGAGGCGTGTTCGGGATCGCGCAACCTGGCGATCTTCCACCAGCCGCCGTTGACCCAGACCGCCGAGGCCCTGCGTGAGCAGCTCGCCGAGGCCGGCGTCAACGCGCACCGCGTGGAGATCCCCGACGCCGAAGCCGGCAAGGACCTCGCCGTGGCCGGCTACTGCTGGGACGTGCTCGGCAAGATCGGGCTGGGCCGCAAGGACACCGTGGTGAGCCTGGGCGGCGGGGCGGCGACAGACCTGGCCGGCTTCGTGGCCGCCACCTGGATGCGCGGGGTCCGCGTGGTCCACATCCCCACCACCTTGCTCGCCATGGTCGACGCCGCCGTGGGGGGCAAGACCGGGATCAACACCGACGCGGGCAAGAACCTCGTGGGCAGTTTCCACGAGCCGGCCGCCGTCTTCGTCGACACCGCGACACTCGAGTCGGTTCCGCGCAACGAGCTGATCTCCGGGATGGCGGAGGTGGTCAAGTGCGGCTTCATCGCGGACCCGGTGATCCTGGATCTCATCGAGGCCGACCCGCAGGCCGCGCTAGACCCGACCGGGGAGACGATCGTCGAGCTCATCCGGCGGAGCGTCCAGGTCAAGGCCGACGTGGTGGGCCGGGACCTCAGGGAGTCCGGTCCCCGGGAGAACCTCAACTACGGACACACCCTCGGCCACGCGGTCGAGCGGCGTGAGCAGTACCGCTGGCGGCACGGGGCGGCCGTGAGCGTGGGGATGTGCTTCGTGGCCGAGCTGGCCCGCCTGGCCGGTCGTCTGGACGACGCGACGGCCGACCGTCACGCGTCGATCCTGTCCTCTCTCGGCCTACCCACCGGATACCACGACGACGCGTTCCCGCGGTTGCTCGAGCTGATGGCGGGGGACAAGAAGAACCACTCCGGCTTCCTCCGGTTGGTGGTCCTCGACGGACTGGCCCGGCCGGCGCGCATGGAGGCCCCCGACCCGTCCCTGATGACGGCGGCCTACGCCGCGATCTCCGAGGGGAACAAGCCCAGCGGCGGCGGGGTCCTGCTGTGAACGACCGCCTGGCGGCCCGTCGACGTGCGGTCGCCTCCGCGACCGCCGAGGCGGGAGCCGGTGCGCTCCTGGTCACCGACCCACGGAACATCGCCTACCTCACCGGGTTCCGCGGATCCGGTGGGGCCGTCCTCGTGGAGGACGACGGCGAGGCGGTCCTGTGCACGGACTCGCGGTACGAGCTCCAGGTTGTCGAGCAGGCCCCTGATGTCGGGCACGTGATCTCGCGGGACTACGTCGCCGGGGTGCTCGGACGTCGCCGGGGTCCCGCGGACGCCCCGCTCGCGGTGGAGGCGGACGACCTGACCCTGTCCGCGGCGTCCGCCCTGCGCGGTGTTCTCGAGAAGATCGGGGCCGCCGGGACACAGGTCGTCGAGACCAGCGGGCTCGTGGAGCAGGTCAGGCGGGCGAAGGACCCGGTCGAGATCGGACTCATCGAGCGTGCCTGCCGGGTCGTGGACGAGTCATGGAACCATCTGCTGGCCCACGGCCTGCTCGCCGTGAACCGCAGCGAGCGGGAGGTCGCCGCGGATCTCGAACACGCGATGCGACGGGCCGGCTCCGACGGGGTGGCGTTCGACACCATCGTCGCCTCGGGCCCCAACGGTGCGCACCCGCACCATGTCCCGGGGGACAGGCTGCTCGCCGCCGGTGATCTCGTCGTGGTGGACTTCGGAGCGACGGTGTCGGGATACGCGTCCGACTGCACCCGCACCGTCGCCCTGGGCGGCGCTGCCGACCGACTCCTCGACGCCTACGAGGTCGTCAGACGCGCCCAGCTCGCCGGGGTGGCGGCGGTCCGGGCGGGACTGGCCTGCTCGGAGCTCGACGCGGTGAGTCGGGGCATCATCGCCGACGCCGGGTTCGACGGGTACTTCGGCCACTCGCTGGGACACGGGGTGGGGTTGGACGTCCATGAAGCGCCCGCGGTGTCGAGCAGGTCCGCGAGTACACTGTCCGACGGCGATGTGATCACCATCGAGCCGGGGATCTACCTCCCCGGCCTCGGAGGGATCCGAATCGAGGACACCGTGGCCGTCACCGGCGGGGGCGGTAGGTCCCTGACCACCACGTCGACGGCGCTCAGCGTGCTCTGAGCAGCCGTCCCACAGAACATGCGCGCGGCGCCGGTCCCCCGCCGCCCGCCGACGACTCGCGAAGGAGAACGACCATGGCGTCCACCGCCGACTTCAAGAACGGCCTCGTCCTCAAGGAGGAGGGCAACCTGTGGCAGATCCAGGAGTTCCAGCACGTCAAGCCGGGTAAGGGTCCCGCCTTCGTCCGCACCAAGATCAAGAACGTGGTCTCCGGCAAGATCGTCGACAAGACCTACAACGCCGGGGTCAAGGTGGAGACCGCCACGGTGGACCGCCGCGACATGACCTTCCTCTACCGCGACGGTGAGGACTACGTCCTCATGGACGAGAAGGACTTCGAGCAGATCAACGTCTCGCCCACCGTGATGGGGGACGGTGCCCGGTTCCTCCTCGAGAACACCAGCGTCCAGGTGTCGATGCACGAGGGCGTGGCGCTCTTCGCCGAGATGCCCGTCGCCGTCGACCTGGTGGTCCAGCACACCGACCCGGGCCTGCAGGGGGACCGGTCGACCGGCGGCACCAAGCCCGCCACCCTCGAGACCGGCGCCGAGGTCCACGTGCCGCTGTTCATCAACACGGGCGACAAGCTGCGGATCGACACCCGCGACGGCCGCTACCTCAGCCGGGTGAACGCCTGACCATGGCGGATGACGCAGAACACCGGCGCCGCGGATCGAGGTTCCGGGCCCGCAAGCGCGCGGTGGCCCTGCTGTTCGAGGCGGAGCTCCGGGACGCCGACGTGGTGGCGCTCGCCGAGGAACGCCGCCGGATGGGCGAGGAGTCGCAGGAGTTCCACGACGTCGCCTCGTACACCGTGGACATCGTCACGGGCGTGGCGGAGCGGTTGGACCGTCTCGACACCATGATCGCCGAGCACCTGCGGGAATGGACGCTCGAGCGCCTCCCGGCAGTGGACCGTGCGGTGCTGCGCGCCGGGGCGTGGGAGCTGTTGTTCGGCACCGAGGACGTGGACTCGGCCATCGTGATCGACCAGTCGGTGCTGCTGGTCGCCGACCTGTCCGCCGAGAAGTCGGTGCCCTACGTCAACGCCGTCCTCGACCGCATCGCCGGGCTCGCCGAGCACATCCGGGCGGCCGAGCGCGCGGTGTCCTCGCTGGACCCGGCGCCGGCCGTAGACGTGTCGGAGGCCACCCCCGACCCGTCGGAGACCGGAACCGAGGACTGATAGAGTTCGGTCCGAAAGCTATCCCTTTAACGAGCCGTCCAGCGAGGCGGACAAGGAGGTGGTGATCGGTGAGCGCTGACGGTCCGGAGACGACCTCGGTTTCACTCTTCACGTCTGATGACGTCGCCAGGACGATATCCCGCCTGGCACACCAGATCATCGAACGCACGGCCGCGGACGCACCGGATTCGGGTCCGGTCGTCCTGCTCGGCATCCCCACCCGTGGTGTCCCGCTCGCGCACCGTCTGGCCGAGCGCATCAGGGAGTTCAGCGGAGCCGCCGTACACGCCGGTTCACTCGATGTGACCCTGTACCGCGACGACCTCGCCGGTGGCCCCCACCGCCCGATGAGCCCGACCACGGTCCCGGCCGAGGGCATCGACGGAGCGACCGTCATCCTGGTCGACGACGTCCTCTTCTCCGGGCGGACCATCCGGGCGGCATTCGACGCGCTGCGGGACCTCGGCAGGCCCGCCCGCGTCCAGCTCGCCGTCCTGGTCGACCGCGGGCACCGCGAACTCCCGATCCGCGCGGACTACGTCGGGAAGAACGTCCCCACCTCGCGCGAGGAGGGCGTCTCGGTGCGGCTCACGGAGACGGACGACGTCGACGCCGTGGTCCTCAGACGGCCGACACCGGAGGACGCCAGGTGAAGCATCTGCTCTCCGCCGCCGATCTGGACCGCGACGCGGCGCTGTCGATCCTGGACGAGGCCGGCCGTCTCAAGGAGACGCTCCTCGGGCGCGAGGTCCGCAAGCTGCCCACCCTCCGGGGCAAGACCGTCCTGACGGTGTTCTACGAGAACTCCACGCGCACGAGGGTCTCCTTCGAGACCGCCGGCAAGTGGATGAGTGCCGACGTCATCAACGTCTCCGCGAGCGCCTCCTCGGTGCAGAAGGGGGAGTCGCTGCGGGACACGGCCATGACACTGACCGCGGTCGGTGCGGACGCGCTCATCGTGCGTCATCCGGCTTCGGGGTCCGCCCTCCAGATCGCCGGCTGGGTCGCCCCCGGCGGCGTCGGGCCCTCGGTCATCAACGCCGGTGACGGCATGCACGAGCACCCGACCCAGGCGTTGCTGGACGCGATGACCATCCGCGAACGACTGGGGGAGATCGAGGGCCGCCGGGTGGTGATCGTCGGCGACATCCTGCACTCGCGGGTGGCCCGGTCGAACGCGCTGCTGCTGTCGACCCTCGGTGCCGAGGTCGTGTTGGTCGCGCCACCCACCCTGCTGCCGGTGGGGGTCGGGGACTGGCCGGTCCGGGCCTCGACCGACCTCGACGCCGAGCTGCCCGGCGCGGACGCGGTGATGATGCTGCGTGTCCAGGCCGAGCGGATGAACGGCGGGTTCTTCCCGTCCGCCCGCGAGTACGCGGTGCGGTACGGCCTGGGGCCCGCCCGTGCGTCCCGGTTGCCCGAGAACGCGGTCGTCCTGCACCCCGGACCGATGGTCCGGGGGATGGAGATCGGGTTCGACACCGCCGACGCCCCGTCGTCAGCGATTCTCCAGCAGGTCACCAACGGCGTCCACGTACGCATGTCGGTCCTGCTCCACACCCTTGTCGGAACGGAAGGAAACCCCGAGTGAGCGCCCTCGAACCCCCGACCCTGCTGCTGCGCCGGGTCCGGCCCTACGGGGAGGGCGACCCCGTCGACGTGCTCGTCAGGGACGGGCTCGTCGCCGCGATCGGACCGGACGCCGGTGAGGATCTCCCTGACGACGTCGAGACCCACGACATGGCCGGCGCCGTCCTGCTCCCCGGGTTCGTCGACCTCCACACCCACCTGCGCGAGCCCGGACGGGAGGACACCGAGACGGTGGCCACCGGGTCGGCGGCGGCGGCGCGGGGCGGGTACACCGCGGTGTTCGCCATGGCCAACACCCAGCCTCCGCAGGACAACCAGACCGTCACCGACTCCGTGTGGCGGATCGGCCGGTCCGTGGGCCTGTGCGACATCCACCCGGTGGGAGCGGTCACCGTCGGACTCAAGGGGGAACAGCTCACCGAGATGGGTCAGATGGCCTCCGGCGAGGCCCGGGTCAGGGTCTTCTCCGACGACGGCATGTGCGTCTACGACCCGTTGGTGATGCGCCGCGCCCTCGAGTACTCGGCGGGACTCGGTGTGCTGATCGCACAGCACGCGGAGGAGCCACGCCTGACCAAGGGTGCGGTGGCGCACGAGGGGCCCACGGCCGC
>NZ_JAALEF010000300.1:0-3466 GCF_014145245.1 Dietzia sp. B44
CGGGTGCCGCTCGGCGAGATGCATCGCCACCACGCCGCCGAGGGAATGCCCGACGACGACGCTGCCGGGCGCGACCCGGCCCGCCACCTCGTCGACGAGCGCGTCGAGGTCGGCCACGGCCGGAAGATCCAGCGCCGTGGCGTGGAGGCCGTCCGGCAGAGCGCGCATCACCGTCGCCCACGTCTGCGCGTCACCGTGGAGCCCGGGGAGGAAGACGAGGTCGGTCATGGCCGTGAGGCTACCCACCCGGAATGCGGTTAGGACGGCGCGACTGAGCAGTACCCCTGCCCGTACGCGGTGGACGGCCCCCTGGCGCCAGGCCGCGTGAGCGTCAATCGGTTCGTCACCGTCGTCGACACCGCACTCGCCGAGCGGGACATGGTGGCGACCATCGTCGCCGATCTGCGGTAGTGGAGTGAGGTGGTGAGTTTCGCATAGGTGACGCAACCGGGCCTGGCCAGACCTTGCGCCGCGAACAAGGCGACACCTCTCGACCTCTTACACTGCCTTTCGGTCGGCTCTACCTAGCAGCTGGGGGCAACCCTGGACGTACGCCCTTGACGAGGTCGCTACTGCTGCGCAGCAGGATCCGAGTCCGCGCCGAATGCGGCGGCCAGCAGTTCGGTAGCGAGGTGGGGGTTATGGCTTGGAATCCACATTGACGGTTGCTTCGCCATTAACCGCTTGTTGAGTGCGTAAGCAAGGTCGAAGAACTCATCGTTGTGGCGAAGATGACCGTCGAAAATCGTCTGGAGTTTCGAGTCCTCGGGATCAAAAAAGGTCTCTAGATCGAAAGCCCAGCGCCAAGCAGTCTCACTCCGGTAGGTCACGACGGCCGCGTTGCAGACCGGTGAATCGAACTCAAGCTCGCGCCGAGACCGATCGTCGGGGACGGCGATGTTCACGAAAGCCCATGTGTGGGCGGTGTCAGGCGAGGGGCCGACGAGCATCGAGTAGAGAACCTCTAACCCGCCGACGTTCAGCGTGAGCAATCGAGAATTGTTGCCAGTGGTGGGCAGAGCCGTGCAGGTCCACATGGTTCCTGCCGTCTCTTCAGGTGACGGCACAGCTTCGGCGAGGTACCTGCCGACAAACTCGGAGAGCTGCGAGGTTTGCGGGGCTGCTGCAAACTCGAGGTACCGGCGAAGCTTGCTGTTCGATGGCACCTCCTTCAGGCGCGAACGATGAGCCCGGTCGGCCGGGATTCGAATTGGGGACGACTCCTGCCTGCGGACCTCAATGTCGCCGCGACCTCCGGGCCAATTGGTCAGACGCTTATTGTGCAGAACGACCGTTTGTTCGAGATCGGCGATCAGCAGCTGCTCGGCCTCGTCGAGTCTCGCCGGGTCGCATGTCGCGAACTCGACTTTTTCGATCGCAACATCTGGGAGCTTCGCGCTCCAGTCGCGGGAGTGCTTGCTGAACCTATTCACTACGTCGACTGTCTGACCGACATAGGCGCTTCTGTCAACAAAGTGGAGAACATAGATCCCGCACCTACTGACGTTTCGACCAAAGTAAGGAGCCAAGCTCGATATGTCAGTCACATCGTAGATCGTGAAATCTAGCTTGACTTGACCGTGTGCCTTTGTCGATCTGCCGGTCATCCTGGCCTCCCCATCTATAGTGGAACGTCTCAAGGTGGTGTTTAGTTGCCCATCTGCAGACGGACGCTACCTCGGCCCTATGACACCTCCGCAGTAAAGCTAGGTTTCACCTTCGGCATGCCTGCTAAACCGGTCCGCACACGGCTGGCGAGCGAAGGTCAAATCAACTAGCCATCAGTGCGAATGACCCAACGGTGGTAGGCCGCTTGAGCAGTCGAGCGAATACCTCGGAAGGGATTCGCCACCCACTTCACTCCTCACAGAGACAGAACGGATGCCCCACCGGGTCGAGGTACACCACGAACCGTCCGTCGGGGCTGGGCTGGTGTTCGTGTCGGCGGGCGCCGACGGCGAGGACGGCCGGCTCGGAGTCGGCGATCGAGTCCACGTAGAAGTCGAGGTGCACCTGCGTGGGGACCGGGCCATCGGGCCAGGTTGGGGCGCGGAAGTCGGGGACGGTCTGGCACGCGAGCGCGACCGCGCCCGGCTCGCCCTCCGGCGGCACGACGTCGACCCAGTCCGAGTACTCGACGTCGTCGCGAATCCGCCAGCCGAGCATCGCTGCGTAGAACTCGGCGAGCTCGCGAGCGTCGGGGCAGTCGAGTGCGACGACCACACGCCGCGCAGTGATCCCAGCCATGGCACCGCGCTACGACCTGCACTCCAGGCGCCTCAAGCACTCACGGACCGAGGCTCCTCCCGGCGGCCGGAGCTGGGGCGCTCCCCCGGTGCGCTCTGGGAATCGGCGACGACGACGAGGGCCCGCCGCCGTCCGAAGCGACCCGCACCTGGCGGCGCTGCGCCTGACCCAGGCGGGGATCGCGACCCACATCGTGGAGATGGGCCGCAGCTGGGACACGCCGGGCCCGGACGGCAAGATCTTCTCGGGGATGCTCAGCCCGGACAAGCGCTCCACCTGGCTCGCGGACACCACCAGCCAACCGGTCAGCAACTTCATGGGCTTCGGGATCGACAAGAAAGTGGAGCGCTACGTCGGGATCCTCGACGCCGAGAAGTTCTCGGGGATCAAGGTGTACCAGGGCCGCGGTGTCGGCGGCGGCTCGCTGGTCAACGGCGGCATGGCGGTCACGCCCAAGCACAGCCACTTCGAGCACATCCTCCCGAACGTCGACGCGGCCCAGATGTACGGCACCTACTTCCCGCGCGCGAACGCCGCCCTCGGCGTCAACCACGTCGACCAGGCGTGGTTCGAGTCGAGCCCCTGGTACCAGTTCGCCCGCGTGGGCCGGAAGACCGCGCACCGCTCCGGGTTCGCCACGACCTTCGTGCCCAACGTCTACGACTTCGACTACATGAAGCGGGAGGCGGCGGGCACCGCGCAGGCCTCGGCGCTCGGCGGCGAGGTGATCTACGGCAACAACGCGGGCAAGAAGTCGCTGGACAAGACGTACCTGGCCCAGGCCGCCGCCACCGGCCAGCTCACCATCTCGCCGCTGCACCGGGTCACGGCCGTCACCCCGGCCACCGGGGGCGGGTACCGGGTGACGATCGAGCAGATCGACGAGCAGGGCGCCGTGATCGCCACCAAGAACGTCACCGCCGACAAGGTGTTCTTCGCCGCCGGCAGCATCGGGACCAGCAAGCTGCTCGTGTCGATGAAGGCGCAGGGCCTCCTGCCCAACCTGTCCAACCAGGTGGGCGAGGGCTGGGGCAACAACGGCAACATCATGGTCGGGCGCGCGAACCACATGTGGGACGCCACCGGCTCCAAGCAGTCGACCATCCCCACCCTCGGGATCGACAACTGGGCCGACCCCACCGCGTCGATCTTCGCCGAGATCGCTCCCCTGCCGGCCGGGCTCGAGACCCGCGTGAGCCTGTACCTGGCGATCGCCAAC
>NZ_JAALEF010000300.1:3476-14133 GCF_014145245.1 Dietzia sp. B44
ACGGGCCCGCTTCCAGTTCAACGCCGCCACAGGCAAGGTCGACCTGACCTGGAGTGTGTCCCAGAACCAACCGGGCATCGCCATGGCCAAGAGGGTCTTCGACAAGATCAACAAGAAGGAAGGCACCATCTACCGCACCGACCTGTTCGGTGTGTACAAGACCTGGGGCGACGACTTCACCTACCACCCCCTGGGCGGCTGCCTGCTCGGCAAGGCCACCGACAACCACGGACGCCTCCACGAATACCCCGGCCTCTACGTCGTGGACGGATCCCTCGTCCCGGGCAACGTGGGCGTGAACCCGTTCGTCACCATCACCGCGCTCGCGGAGCGGAACATGGACGCGATCGTCGCGAACGACCTGCAGTAGTTTCTGGGCCCGGTACGGACGGGCGACGCCGCACGGGCCGGATCCCCACCGGGGTCCGGCCCGTGCGCCGTTCTGGTGGGTGGGGCGGGATAACCGAACGACGACGACAAAGCCGGCTACTCACCTCGGAGTCTCCTGCCCGAATGGCTCATGAGCGGATTAAGAACGCACTGCCCCGCGAACCCACGCTTCCCTAGTCCAGAACCGCGGTCGCCTCGATCTCCACCAGCACCTCGGGCTCGAAGAGCATCTGGACTCCGATGAGCGAGGCCGGCGGCATCGGCAGTGACAGGCCGATCTCGGGGGCGACCGCCTCGACGCCGGCCATGAACTCGCCGATCTTCTCCGGCTGCCATTGCGTCACGTAGACGGTCAGCCTCACGACGTTGGCAAACGTCGCGCCGGCGCCGTCAAGCGCGCGGGCCACGTTGCGCAGCGCCTGCGCGACCTGGCCGGCGAGATCGGTGGGGATCGGCGCGCCGTCGGGCATGTGCGCGACCTGTCCGGCCACGTACACGTGGCGGGCCCCGGTGGCGGTGGCAACGTGGTGGTACGGGGCGCCGGGCAGCAGGCCGGCGGGGCTGGTCAGGGTGACGGTCATGGTTCTCCAGAGGTCGGGAGCGAGTAGGTATCCATTGTCTACTTGGTCACCGCAGGTCACTTCAACGAAACTAGGTGCCGTGCCTGTTACTCCGCAGCCCGATACGACTCCTGCGCGCGAACACGACATCCAGGTCACCGAGGCCCACCGGGAACTGCTCGGCCAGGTTCTGGACAAATGGTCGTTGGCCGTGATGAACGAGCTGTGCGAGGCGCCGTGTCGCTTCAACGAGCTACGCCGGGCGATCCCGGCCGTCTCGCAGAAGTCGCTGTCCGCCACCCTGCGCCGCCTTGAGCGCAACGGGCTGATCGAGCGTCGGTTGCTCAGCAGCCGGCCGATCGCGGTGGAGTATCGGATCACGCCGCTCGGCCAAACGGCGCGCGAGCCGATCGACGCCCTCCTCGGGTGGGCCTCGGCGCACCTGCAGGAGATCGAGCGCGCTCGCGGACTGTTCGACGCCGAGCCCGCCCAGGGCTAATCCGGCCCGGGCCGGGGTTGACGGCCGAGCCCACGCCTGCCGGCGGGGCTCGAGCCCTACATGAGCCTGTACCTGGCGATCGCCAACAACCCCGAGCGAGCCCGCTTCCAGTTCAACTCGGCCACAGGCAAGGTCGACCTGTCCTGGAGCGTGTCCCAGAACCAGCCGGGCATCTCGCTGACCGCTGACCGGCCAAGCAGGCCGGCCTCTCGCCGCGGGAGTCCGAGTTGGCCGGGCTGATCGTGCAGCAGCTGTCTAACGAGGAGATTGCCCAGAGGTGCTACCTCTCCCCTTCGTGCGGTCTGCCTACCGGAAGATGGGCGTGACCTCCCGCCCGCAGGCGGTGGCGTGGGCATGGAGAACGGCCCCGGGTCGGCGCGCTAAGCGGTAGGCGCGCGCCGGTCGGCGCGAACGGCGCCCACGACGCACGGCGCCGGGCGCAACTAACGGCAAGGTGTACGACGGGCTGATCGGCGACCACCGCAAGGCCATCTCCGTGGAGGTCCACCACCAACGAAGACAGTGGCTTGGACGTCAACGCCGCGCCCCCGTCGGCGTGCAGATACCTCACCGGGGCCGCTCCGGCGATCCGCTGTACGGCATCCGGCGGACGTTGAACACCCGGGCTGAGCTGAGCTCGCCCAGCTCGCCCTGTCGCTGTGGAAGCGGCACCGCGAAAATCTCGCCAACTTCGACGTGGACGCCTCTAACGGACCCGTCGAGGCCATCAATGGCCGCCTCGAACACCTCCGCGGAATCGCCCTGGGCTTACGAAACCTCAACCACTACATCCTGCGGTTAATAATCCACTCCGGACAGCTCCAGAACCGGATCAACGCACTTTAATTCCGGAAAAGCCGGTTAAGCGGCAGTGCATTCTGGTCCCGTTCGGACCGAACACATTCGGCTTCTGAGACCGGCCACGGGATGCCCAGCTCCGGATCGAATGCCGCGATTGCACGCTCAGGGATTACTGCGAAGGGCACGTTGACGGTTAGCGTCACGATCGCGTCGTTCGACATACTGACGAACCCGTGCGCGACTCCCGGTGGGCAGAAGACGGTCGTCGGATCTGTACCTGACATCTCGACGACCGCGTGGACGCCGTGAGTCTGCGAGCCCGGCCGGAGATCTACGAGGACATCCCAGATCTGCCCGCTGACGCAGGTAATGAGTTTGCTCTGTAGGCCGCCCTCGGCAAGGTGGAGCCCTCGAAGTGTCCCTTCGTTGTTATGCAGAAGTGAGGTCTGGGATACGACGAACTCGTGTCCGATAAGACCTTCCCATCGGCCTCCGTGGAACAGTTCGATCCCCCGGCCTCGTTCGTCCGAGCTACCCGGGAGAGCAACCGCGAATGCTCCGGCAATCTCGAGAGGTTGATGATTCACGCCCGCCGACTCCTTATGGTCTCCCCCAGCGCCCGCCATGCATCCCGCCCGTATGGCGGCGTCCATCCAGCTGAAGTCAGCCACGAATCGGCCTGGTCCTGACCGAACCACAGCATCTCGACACGCCGGGCGTTGGCCGCGACGGCCGGGACCTTACGTCCAGTCAGCTCAAGGCCATTGCACACCCCCCGAGCGAGTGCACGGGGAACGACGACTGGTCGTTTGCCTCCGAGCAATTCCATGACGTCCAACGACGTCAATCCCTCCCAGGGATGAATGACAATGGCTGGCGGCTCCTTGTCCGTGGTGGCTAAGAATGCGATCGCTGACGCAACGTTGCCGATGAGCGCCTGTGGGCTGTGCTGACTCCCCGGCGCCGCCACCGTCGCCAGAGGCGAACCGGCGATCTTCGCGGTCATCGCGGTCACCCGGCGGCTCTCTGCGTGCACACTCGGAGGGCGATAGATCGTCGAAGTTGGCGATTCTTGCCGGACCAGGCGCTCGCCTTCTGCCTTCGAGTACGCGTACGCCGAGAACTCTTCCGTGGAGTCCGTCTCGTCGAGCTGAGGACGCCGCCCTTGAACAACGGCACTACTGACGTGGACCAAACGCCCGACGCCAGCGCGCGCTGCTGCCCGAGCAACTACGGCCGGGGAGATTGCATTGGCAGCGATCAGTTCTTCGCCGTTCTGCTCGGAGGCATCCGGATTGCCCGAGCAGTTCACAACTGCGTTGAGTCCCTCGAACTCAAATACCAGCTCGTCGACAGCTGCACCCTGTGCATCAAGACCGCCGGCCGCGTCTGCGTGCGCCACGCGCGGCGCACGCACCTCGGACACCTCGTGCCCCTGCTCGGACAGCACCCCCTTGAGTGCCGAGCCAACAAACCCCGACGCGCCTACAATTGCGATCTTCATCGACGGCCTCGCTTTCGATTGCTCGCTGCCATTTCCAGTACCGACACAAGGCGGCCTGCTGACGAGTCTTCAGAGAACACTCGCTCGTAATATTCGCGACCGGCCCGACCCATTGCCGCCGTCCCTTCCGGGTCGTCGGCCATTTGAGTCACCACTCTGGCGAGGTCGTCAGGGTCCCCGGGACTGGACGTCCGCCCGGCCCCGGAATCTTTGATGACTGTGGCGGCGTCCCCGCGAACGGTGCCGACCAGTGGCTTGCCCGCCGCCAGTGTCGCCTGCAACTTGCTCGGCAACGTAATTCGGAACAAGGGCAGGTCCTGCAGTGAGACGAGGTGGAGATCCCCCAGTGCGAGCACTTTCGTCATTGCCGAGAACGGCTGCGAAGGGACAAAGACCATGTTGTCGAGCCGCTTCTCTGCAGCGATTCGTTTGAGGGGTTGCTCCATCACACCCCCTCCCACCAGGGCGAACTGGATGTCCGTCCGTGCCTTCAGCCGCTCTGCGGCGGCCAACACCACGTCAAGCGCCTGAAATTCACCGAAGTTGCCCGCGTACATCACGACGAAAGGGCGGTCCAAACCGAACGAGCGGCGAAGCTCGTCGTCCTTCAACTCTGGATGGAATGTTGTCTCATCCACCCAGTTGGGAGCAAAGGTGATCTTCTCCGGCGGTATACCTCGCCGTTGGATCGAATCCGACATCCCCGGCGAAATAACAGCAATGTGCGCTGCCTGCCGGTACACCGAATCACAGAATCTGTGCAGCGTGCGCTCCACACCGGAGGACGGGTTGTCACCCAAAAATCCACTGGAGGTGACCGTGTCCGGCCAAAGATCTTGGATCATGGGAACGAACGGCACTCCGTACAAGGCCTTCGCGGCGAGCGCAGGCACGGCGACCGTGGCGGGTGTTGAGTGCACCAGCACCACGTCTGCATCACGAAGCACCCGCGCACCGACTGCCGTCGCCCCCGCAGCAAAACTGGAGTAGTTGAGAATCCTCGAGATCGCTCTCGACTCGTGCGTCGGAATGAGTGGCGCCCGGTGCACCGTCATCCCGCCGCGCGCCTCACGCTTGTACGGCGCTATCCCGTACCCGTCATACAAGCGCCCCTCCGGGTAGTTCGGGAAGCCGGTGAGCACCTCGACGTCGTGGCCACGAGCAGTGAGCGCTCGGGCAATGATTCCAGGAGTAGCGGCCGAGCCTGTTTCTGGATCGAACCACTGCGTGACGTACCCGATCTTCATGCAACACCTCCGACCGTTGACTCCACAGAATCGGTCTTCGAGACTCCGGCACGTTTCAGAAGTCCGGGCGCCGCGAGATAGCCCGCGACGATAGGCCCGATCGCGGCAGCACTGTGCGCCGATCGCCCAGCCGCACCACATACCGCAGTCGCGCCGGCCACGAGGGCAGAAACCATCCAGTGCGGCCACCCGGTTTCGTGCACAAGTTGCTGGTACGCGTGCTCTCGATGAGCTTCGGTCACGGACTCACCGCGTAGCGCTCGGCGGACGATAGTAGTTCCGGTGTCTGCGAGATACAGGGCGAGGGGCGCAAGCACGCCGAGGGCTCCTCGTGCATCGGGTTTCCCCTCCAGGAACGAGCCCTCCACCACTGTCACCGCGATTCCCGAACCGAGCAGGTAGCTGCCTACATCGCCCAGAAACATCGATGCCGTCGGGACGTTGTAGGGAAGAAATCCCGCGCCCATCCCTGCCGTGAGAGCACCCTGCGCGCGAAGCTGCGGAGATAGTGCCGGTTGTGTGGCGACCGACAGCCCCCAGGCGGCGGCTGTCCCGCCGGAAATCCCGTTGATGCCGTCCATGAAGTTGAACGCGTTGATGATCGCTGGAACCGTTACGGTCCCAAATGCAGCACCTGCCAGACCACCCGCCCTTGCGCCGGTCACCGCACCGGCAACGGCTTGAGCTCCCAACCGAGGCAGGGGCCCCAGGCCCGAGACATCGTCTAGACGTCCCACCGCTCCCAGTACGACGCTGGCCCCGATCCATTCTCTAGAGGGCCCGTTCCCACGACGCTGCCCCGCCAGCGAGCCAGCGAGCGCACCGGCCGCACACGCCAAACCACCGCCCCGAGGAGTCGGGATAGTATGCGACGACCGGTCATTGGGGTGGTCAAAACTCTGGCGCCGACGAAGCCACGACCTGACCAAGGGCCCCGCCGCAGCGGTGGAGAAAGCGGACACTAGGAGCGCGTCGAGACCAGGGGGCTTCATGGCAAGAGGGTCTCACAACAAATGGTTCGGAAGGCACCGGCGGCAACTTCGCCCACTTCAAGGGGGTAGTACCCCCACGTGGTTGAGAATTCGGCGCGGCACACCTCACGAACGCTCGACACATTAGAGTCGAATAAGCCGATCGCCAGCCGACCTACCTGCTCAGGAGTCTATTCAGTGTCACCTCGCTTGTCCGGCGCAACCATTGCGATCACCGGAGGTACCGGCTCGTTTGGGTCAACGATGGCCCGGTATCTCCTCGACCAAGGCGTGGCGAAAATCCATGTGTTCAGCCGCGATGAAGCCAAGCAGGACGAAATGCGGTCGCGGATGGACGAGCCCCGCCTCAAGTTCTTCGTCGGCGACGTTCGTGACCGAGAGAGCGTCGAGAACGCGTTCGTCGGCGCGGACTTCGTTTTCCACGCGGCCGCGCTGAAGCAGGTTCCATCCTGCGAGTTCTTCCCTGACCAGGCCGTGAAGACCAATGTGGATGGCAGCCGAAATGTCATCACGGCGGCCCACAAGCTAGGCGTGAAGTCTGTCGTGTGCCTGTCTACGGATAAGGCCGTGTACCCGGTCAACGCGATGGGGATGTCCAAGGCGCTCATGGAGAAGACGGCCCAGGCATTCGCGCGAAACAACCCAGACTCAAAGACCACCGTGTCGGTGACCCGGTACGGCAACGTGATGTACTCGCGCGGGTCAGTCATACCGCTCTTCGTACGTCAGATCCGCGAAGGCAAGCCCCTCACACTCACCGAAGGCTCAATGACCCGCTTCCTCATGAGTTTGCAAGAGTCTGTGGACTTGGTCGAACATGCCTTTTTCAATGCCGAGCCGGGCGATCTCTTCGTGAAGAAGGCTCCCGCCTGCACTGTCGACACGCTCGCGCGAGCCACGGCCAAGGTCATGGGCATCGATGACCCAGAAATCGCTCGCATCGGCATTCGACATGGCGAGAAGATGTACGAGACTCTCCTCTCGCGCGAAGAGAAGGCAAAGGCTACCGACCAAGGTGACTACTTCAAGGTTCCACTTGACGCTCGTTCTCTCCAATACTCCGTGTTCGTCGATGAAGGCGATTCCGAAGTTAGGGAAGCCGAAGATTTTGATTCCAACAACACTGAACAGATGACCGTCGAGCAGGCCGCTTCCCTCATCTCCTCGCTACCCGAGATGCAGCAGGTCATGGCGGAGTTGAACAGATGAGGGTCGTTCTGACTGGCGCCGAAGGTTTCCTCGGCTGGCATACCCGTCTTCGCCTCACCGCACTCACGGACCACGAAGTCGTCCCGGTGTCCCGGCACAACTGGTCCGACTTGGCGTCGCTCCTCGCTGACGCTGACGCCGTCATTCACATCGCGGGCGTCAACCGGGCAGCGAGCGACAACGAGGTAGAGCGAGGCAATATTCAGCTCGGGGCTGACCTCGCGCAGGCAATCACTGCGGCGGGCCGAACACTCCGGGTCGTAATGTCGGGCACCATACAGGTCAGCCAGAACAATGCTTACGGCCGGGGAAAGCTGACGGCGCAGACACTGATAACTGAAGCGACCCGGGCGGGCGGCGGACACTTTGTGGACGTATGCCTGCCCAACCTATTCGGCGAGCACGGTGTTCCAAACTACAACTCGTTTGTCGCTACCTTTGTAAGGTCGATAATCCACGGCGAAACTCCGCGGATCAACGACAACGTGGTGGAGTTACTCCATGCTCAGGACGCGGCACAGTCCTTGATCGCGGCCCTGGAGTGCCCCGAAGAGCGACTCCGTCCAGAGGGCGAGCTGATAGGCGTCGTGGCGGTATGGAACCTACTCCAGGAGTTTCACAGTTCCTACTCCCCGAGCGGCGAAATCCCAGATATCAGCACTAAATTCCGTGTAAACCTCTTCAACACCTACCGTGCGCAGCTCTTCCCTGATCACTACCCGATCAAACTCATCCCGCACTCCGATCCCCGTGGCTCATTCGTCGAGACCGTTCGCTGCCGCGGAGGCGAGGGCCAGTCCTCCTTCAGCACCACCGTCCCAGGCATAACCAGAGGCGAGCACTACCACCTCAGCAAGATCGAACGCTTCGCGGTGATCCAGGGAACTGCTCGAATTAGCCTCCGCAAAATGTTCACCGACGAGGTGTTGGATTTTCACGTGACCGGCAACCAGCCTACGGCAATCGACATGCCTGTCGGCTGGGTCCACAACATCACCAACATTGGCAATGAGACTCTGCTCACCCAGTTTTGGAGCCATGAACTCTTCCGTCCTGACGCGCCGGATACCTTCCCCGAGCCCGTCCTCCCAGCCACTGAGGAGATATCCAATTGAAAGTCATGACCGTCGTCGGCACCCGCCCCGAACTCATTCGTCTGGCTCGCGTAATCCATCGGCTGGATTCGACCGCCGGCATCGAGCACGTCGTGGTCCATACCGGGCAGAATTACGACTACACGCTCAACCAGGTTTTCTTTGAGGACCTTGGTCTACGTCAGCCGGACCACATGCTCGGAGTTGATACCTCGAGCCTCGGGACTGTCCTCGGCGGAACTCTAATCGCCGCGGAGAAGGTGATGCGCGAAGAGCGCCCCGACGCAGTTCTGGTTCTTGGCGACACCAACTCGTGTATCGCCGCACTAATGGCTCGTCGCCTGCGGATCCCGACCTATCACATGGAGGCCGGAAACCGCTGCTTCGACTTAAACGTTCCAGAGGAGACAAACCGCCGAATGGTGGACCACGTCTCCGACTTTAATCTCGTTTACACCGAGCACGCTCGGAGAAATCTCCTAGCGGAGGGCCTCCATCCGCGCCGGATCCTCAAGACAGGTTCTCCGATGCGTGAGGTTTTGAATGCCTACCGAGAGCAAATTAATGCATCCACCGTTCTAGCGAACAAGGGCCTAGAGGAGGGCAAGTACTTCCTCGTTTCAGCTCACCGCGAGGAGAACGTGGACTCACCCGAGCGTCTCCGGATGTTGCTCGACTGTTTGACGGCCGTCTACGCCCACTACAAGCTACCGATCTTCGTCTCCACTCATCCGCGGACGCGTAAGCGACTTGAGGCACTCCCCAACTGGTCCGAGCCAAAGGGCATTACATTCTCGAGTCCGCTCGGATTCCACGACTACAATAAGCTCCAGGTATCTGCAGCTTGCTGCCTATCAGATTCGGGCACGATTGCAGAGGAGTCATCGATCCTCGGATTTCCTGCAATTACCCTCCGCGACTCAATTGAGCGCCCAGAAGCTCTCGAGACCGGCGGGATGATGATGACTGGACTGAACGCCGACGACGTCGTGTCAGCTATACAGATCGCTATGAACTCCGGCTACACACGTGACGGAGTGAGCCATCTAACACCCGATGATTATCTTATCGATAACACCTCCGAACGAACGGTCAAGTTCATTCTCTCCACCGCGCACCGGCATCACCAGTGGGCAGGTATACGCTCGTGAATCTGCGACGCACGACTCCGAGGCGCTCCTTGGGCGGGTCTGTCGTCCAACGGAACCTGGAAGCTGCGGGCTTCGCTATAGAGGATCGACATAATGCACTGGTCGAAACGGCTCGGCCTAGCCTTCAAGCATTTGACTCCGTCTTGGTACAGAACGCTTGGAACGTAATTCCAGAAAGCGTTTTCATCTCCCTCCTGCGTCTATACCCCGCGCCCATGAGAAGTCGGATGATTGCTAGACGTCGACTTGCCGCATTCAATATCAAGCGGGCCCGAAAGGTGGTTTTTCTGTCCAACTCAGCCGCTGAGGCGTCGCAGTGGCTGGACATACGGGAGGTTGTGGTATCACCTATCCATGGTTCGATTATCAGAACCGAGGAGCCATCTGCGGCAGTTATGCAGACCAAGTACGATAATGTCCTTGTGATTCCCGGCACCGTTACGTGGTACAAGCGCCCCGATCTGGCTTTAGAGTGCCTTGAAGTGCTGCAGTCGACTTCCATGGATAAACTGGCGCTCCACTTTGTAGGGCCCGAAGACCGGTCGGGTTGCTCCGAGTTACTGAGAAAGAAAGCTGCCGAAAAACCGTCCTCCGTTGAGATCTACCAGCTTCCGCACGCCGATATGCAATACGCAATTCGGCAGGCCTATGCAGTAGTTATTCCAAGCGCGTTAGAAACCCTCAGCCTTTCTTTCCTTGAGGCGGCCGTGCAAGCCAAGAGACTAATAGCAAGCCCAATTCCCGTCCACCTTGAACTCGCCGCGACGATCGGGGTAGAGCCCACATGGCTAGGGATGCAATCTAGCCCGGGTGAAGCGTTCAACAAGGGTTTTGTTTCCCCTAGTGAAGTACGTGCCCAGTGGAACCGACTTGGGAAGACACTAAACCTTACGCGACTCTATGGCCATTGAGCGCCATCAGGCGCAGGCACGAGCCAGATTGGCTATCATCCCGAGCCAAGAATTGCTCGCGCTTGTCTCGATGGGAGTCCGAGAGGCGAGCTTCGACCGGTGGTCGGATGAACCATTTCATAAGGTGTGGCCAGTCCACCCGCGTGTGGTCTCTAGGTCGATTAGTTCGGTTTTGTACAGCGCGATCGTGGACACCATGAGGGCGTTGTCCAGAGCGTCACCGACGCTGCCGATCGAGCCCTGCATCTCGGCTTCGCGGAGTGCATCGGTGACGGGGTCAAGCCCCTAGAAGTGGTGTA
>NZ_JAALEF010000301.1:0-2438 GCF_014145245.1 Dietzia sp. B44
TCCGACCCGCCCTGCTTCTCGGTCATGGCCATCCCGAAGAGCACACCCGACTTGGTGGCGGGGTCGCGGAGCTCGGGGTCGTAGACCCTGGACATCAGCGCCGGCTCCCATTCCGCGGCCAGGTCCGGACTCAAGCGCAGGGACGGCACCACGGCGTGCGTCATGGACAGCGGGCACCCGTGCCCGGCCTCGATCTGCGACACCAGCATGAAGCCGGTGGCCCGCTCCACGGTGGCGCCGGGCCCCGGGTCCGCCCAGGCGGAGGTGTGCACCCCGCGGGACACCGAGTACTCCATGATCCGGTGATAGGAGGGGTGGAACTCGATCTCGTCCACCCGGTTGCCCCACCGGTCGTGGGCGCGGTGCACCGGCGGCAGGGTGTTGGCCAGCTCCGCGTCGTGCTGGTACTGCCCGGTGCCCACGTGTCGGCCGATCTCGTGGAACCGGTCGGTCACCGCGCCGGGCGCGAAGACTCCCACGGCCTCCCGGAGTGCGGGATTGAGCGCGTACTCGTCCACGTCCACGCGCGGCGGCGCCTGGTTGAGGACCTCGTGGGTGGTGTGGTTCCGAGTGGTCGACATGTGGTGGGTGCTCCTCCGGCCCGCGGTACTCAGGACTTGAAGTACATGAGTTGGTGGCTGGTGGCGAGCAGGGTGCCGTCGCGGCTCCACAGTCTCGCCGATTCATCGTGGTAGTTGCCGTGGAACCGGTGGGCGTGGACGCTGCCCAGGATGAAGTCCGTGCCCTGGGCCGCGATCTCGTCCGCGGTGGCCAGGTAGTGGATCGTCAGCGTGACCGTTCCCGCGGGGATCGGCCGGCCGAGCCGGAGGAACGACCTGGGGAAGAACGAATCGCACATCGCGGTGAGCGCGACGTGGTCGAGGGGGCGGGGCGGGGTGTCGCGGATCCACATCGTCGTCGTCGAATCCGGGCTCGTCTGTCCCTCCTCGACCGACTGCAACGCCCCCGTCACGAACCGCATGTCGTAGTTGTCCACCCACTTGACCCCACGGTCCGCCGCGGCCGGGGTCAGGTCCTCGGGTGCGGGGACCCCGGGCGGGCCGACCTCGGTCTCCGACCACGTCTCGCGCCGCAGCGCGGTGATCGCCGTGGCGGTGGTGACCACCTGATCGCCCTGGCGCATCTCGAGCCACCAGTGCTGGTTGGAGCGGTTGGTGCGGGTCGGCAGCACCTCGATCTCGAACTCGCCCTCGGCCACCGGGCCCGCGTAGTTCAACGTCAGAGCCAGCGGGTCACCGTGTAGCTCCGGGTGCTTCAGGATCGCCTGCAGCATCGTCGCCGCGGTCGTCCCGCCGAACGGCCCGACCATGTTGGCCCACGCGTCGACCGTGCGGCCCCGGACCAGGTTCTCGCCGCCGCGTTCGAGAGCGACGGCCTGATCCAGAGTGTGTCCAGGGGCGTATCGACCGGTCACGGCACTCTCCTCATCGGGCGGCGTGAGGGGTGCGCCGCCGGGTGGTCCCACCGTACCGAGGGGTCGGGGGGCGCCCGGTCACCACTCACGGTGGTTCTCCGGTGTGACCCGTGTCACCATGGGGTGTACTCGATCGGAGAGGCGATCTCGATGCCCGGAACCGTCAGAACACCGAACGTCAGAACACCGAACATCAGAACACCGAACATCAGAGCCCTGACCGCCACGGCCCTGACCGCCGGCCTGCTCGCGTCCTGGGCGCCCGCTGCATCCGCGGTCAACACCGACTCCCTCATGCCTCCGCCCGCCGGGTGTTCGGTGGACGTGCAGCGGATCGCCGCGCAGACCCCCGGGCCGTTCCCCGGGGTCGGGTGGACGGTGGGGCAGAGCGGGAACCTGTGCGGTGAACTCGGCTACCTGTTCCTGGAGACCGCGGGCGGGACGGTCTCGTCGCCCACCCGTGTCGTGCTGTTCCACCGGGGCGAGCAGGTCGCGACGCAGCCCGGCACCACGCCGCGTGTCCTGCTCGGGCAGCACAGCGACTTCCACGTGGAGCTGCGCGTGCAACAGGAGCCGGTGGCGGGCCAACCGAATGCGGAGGCCGTCTACGCCTCCACCATCTACGTGTGGAACCCGTTCGCCGGCGCGGGGGACGCGACCCCGATCGGTCCGCTACCGCCCGGGATGACCCTCTAGCCAGGGCGACGGGGTGGCGACGTGACCGGGGCCGACGGAGTACGGGGAGGCGGTCAGTCGCCGGTCTACGCGGCCCTCGCGGTGGTCGTGGTGGTCGGGGTCCTCGTCGCGACCGTCACCACCGTCGCGCTGATGCGATCGCGAGACGAGACGTCTCCCGAGGTGACCGCCCCGGCCGGCCCCAGCACCACCGCGACCTCGACCCGGGCCTCTCGCGCCACCACCACCGCTCCCGCCACGCCCACCGCGGTCGTCCCCGCACCCGCGGCGGTGTGTGACGCCGGGGTGATCAACACCGACCTGGGGT
>NZ_JAALEF010000302.1:0-7584 GCF_014145245.1 Dietzia sp. B44
CCCGGAACGGGCGACAGGCGGTGCGCGCCGACGCAGGGCATCGCGCGGCACCGGTGGACCACGCCGCCCACCACGACCTCGCGCGGGAGGCGGCGGAGTCCTCGATCGTGCTGCTGGCCAACGACGGCGGCCTCCTTCCCCTCTCACCGGCCACCGGGGTCGCGGTGATCGGCGCCTTCGCCCGCGAACCGCGCTTCCAGGGAGGCGGCAGCTCGCACGTCACCCCCACGCGGGTCGATGTGCCACTGACGGAGATCAGGCGAATAGCCGGGGACGCCCGGGTCACCCATGCCACGGGCGTCGGGGATGGTGACGACGACGAGGACCTGCTCCTCGCCGAGGCGGTGGCAATCGCGTCCGAGGCCGAGGTGGCCGTCCTCATGCTCGGTCTGACCGACGACCAGGAGTCCGAGGGCGTCGACCGGCAGCACATCGATCTGCCGGGAGACCAGCTCCGCCTCCTCGAGGCGGTCGCCGCGGTGCAGGACCGGATCGTGGTGATCCTGTCGGCCGGATCCGTGGTGGACCTGTCCCCGGTGGTTCCCCACGCGACGGCGATCGTGTCCGGGGCGCTGCTGGGACAGGGCGGAGGCCGGGCGCTCGCGCGGGTGCTCTACGGCCACGCCACCCCGTCCGGACGGCTGGCCGAGACCGTCCCGCTGCGGATCGAGGACGCCCCCAGTTGGGGCAACTTCCCCGCCGAGGACTCGCACGTCCGGTACGGGGAGGGCATCTTCGTCGGCTACCGCGGGTACGACCACAGGCGGCGGGAGGTGCGGTTCCCCTTCGGACACGGCCTGTCCTACACGTCCTTCGACTACCGGTCCCTGACGGTCGGCGCCCGGGAAGGGGGGTGCGACGAGGGGTGGACGGCTCGGGTGGAGGTCCACAACACCGGGTCGTACCGGGGGCGCGAGGTCGTCCAGATCTACTCCTCGCTGCCGGCCTCGGTGCGCAGCCGGGCGCCACGGGAGCTCGTGGGATTCGGCCATATCGAGCTCGATCCCGGACAGAGCGGACAGCTCGATGTCGTTGTGGAACGCCGGGACCTCGCCTATTGGGACGAGCCGGCCGGGAGCTGGTTGGTGGAGGGTGGCGAGTACGTCTTCGCGGCCGCGGCCTCCAGCCGGGACATCCGGATCGAGGTCTCCGTGCCGATCGACGGGGATCCGCGCCCGGTCCGGATCGACCTCGACTCCACGATCTCCGAGGCGATGGCGGACCCCGACGCCCGGTTGATCCTCGACGAGGTGTTCCGCCCGCTCGCGGCGAACGCCGGTGAGGCGAGCGGCGCCGTGGGAGCCTCGATCGAGCAGCTGGTGGGCTCGATCCCCGTGGGGCGAATGCTCTCCGGGTTTCTGGGGATGGACCGGGAGTCGGTGGCGGGTATCGCCGAGCAGCTCGCCCGGATCCACCGGTGAGCTAGCTGCTCCGCTGGATCTCTCGACGTCTGTAGTGCAGGAGAACGGCCCCGTTGTCGAAGACACGGTGTTCCACCAGCTCCAGGTCGAGCTCGGCACCCGGAGGTAGCGCGCGCAGGCCGCCACCCACCACCCTCGGGACGATGAAGAACCTGAACTGGTCGACCATCCCGGCGCTGATCGCCTCGCTCGCCGTGGTGGGTCCGAAGATCTCGACCTCGCCCTCGGCGTCGTCGACGATCTGCTGAAGACGGGTGAGGTCGAGGCGCGGCAGAAGGCGGTCCCGGTCGGACACGAGGTCCGCCTCGGTCATCGTCGAGGACACCGCGATGCGCGTCAGGTCCTTCCAGCGGCGAGCGAACTCGTGCTCGTCGGGGCTCCACGACTCGTCGTCGGGAGGAGTCTCCCAGTAGGTCATCAAAGTAGGTCATCAATTGGTAGGTGTTCCGCCCCAGGACCTCGTGCGACACCGAGGTCATGCGTTCCACGTGAAACCTGAACAGGTCCCCGCCGGGCGCGGTCCAGTCGAAGTCGCCGTTCGCGTCGGCGGCATAGCCGTCCAGCGAGATGGTCGCGGTGTAGCCCAGCGTCCCCATGGTCGTCCTCCGCTGCTCGCGAGGTGGCGGTAGCGAGAAGCCTATCGCCGCGCCGCGGGCTCTCGCACCCTTTCCCCTGGCCGCGCAGCTGGGTGGCGATTGTGGGCGTCAGTCGAATTGGCGCCTCATGACGATCCGGGGGAAGCCCCCCGCCACCGAGCGGGTATCGGCGACCTTGACGAATCCCGCCTCCTCGAACAGGGAGCGGAAGCCGACAAAGGCCATCGTCAGGTTGACCTTGTCCGCCCCGTTGTCCACGGGTACCGCCTCGACGGCGGGTGCGCCGTGGTCGCGCGCGAACCCGACCGCACCCTCGACTAGCTCCCGCGCCACTCCCTGCCCCCGATACCCGGGGCGGACCCGGATGCAGAAGATCGACCACACAGGTTGAGCGTCGACGGTCGGCACCACTCGTGATCGCGCGATCGGCAGGTCGCGGCGCGGAGCGACTCCCGCCCACCCCACGGGTTCCGGCCCGAGGTAGGCGAGCACGCCCGGTGCGGTGTCCCGCCCGCACAGGTCGCGGACGTACTCGCCCCGGGCGGGACCCGTCAGCGAGGTGTTGGTCTTGGAGTCCAGTCGGTGGCTGAGGCACCAGCACACCGAGGCGTCCGGGTTCTTCTTCGGCCCCAGGAGAACAGCCACGTCGTCGAACCGGTCAGCCGGCCGCACCTCGATCATCGCCACGCCACCACTGCAGTAGGTGTCATAGGGTCCATCCTTGCCCGAGGTGCCCGGTCGGCGGGCCGGAAGGAGCACACCGCCCCGCACAGCCCCGCACAGCCCCGCGCCGCGGTGACGGGCACCGAGTCGGGGGCTGGGGTCCGGAGCAGATCGGCACCCGCCTCACTTCTGACGCCCCAGTGCCGCGTACAACGCGACCCAGTCCTGCGCGGTGAGATCCCTGGGCAGGGCATCCGGCGCGACGCCCGCCCGGGCGATGACCCCGCGGACAGCAGATCTGCGCCGCGGGTGTACCACGGTGGCCAGGATCGCGGCGATGCCCCGTCCGCGGCCGGTGAAGACGTCGTGCACGAACCGTCGGTAAGCACCACGGTCCTGGTCCGCGAGAAGAGGACGAGGCCTCCGGTACAGGACGAGCAGTGCTCCGTCGACGGCCGGCTCCGGCCGGAAGGCGCGGCGGGACACCCGGCGATGCAGGGTGAACTCGATCCACGGCCACCACTGCGCGGTCATCATGGTCGCGCCCCCGACGCCTGCTCGTCGACGCGCGACCTCCCACTGGACCACCAGGACGGCCGTCGTCGTGGACGGGGAATGGAGCAATTTGCGCAGGATCGAGGTGGTGAGGTGGAACGGGAGGTTGCCCACCACCACATGGGGAGTCGTCGGCAACGGCCACCGCACGAAGTCCGCGTGAACCAGCTCAACGTCTGTAGCGAGCGAACCCTGGAGATGCTCGACTGTCCGGGAATCGATCTCCACCGCCGTCAGTGGGCGATCCAGGGACTGCAACGGGGTGGTCAGTGCACCCCTCCCGGGCCCGATCTCGATGATCGGCCCCGAGGTCTCGTCGACGATGTCGATGATCTCGTCGATGACGGTGGTGTCGGTGAGGAAGTTCTGGCCGTGCTCGTGCCGGCCGCCCCGATAGGTGGGCATGTGTAGACGCTCCGGATGAAGAGAGTGCGCCCGGGCATGCAGAATCGCCGCCCGGCTGGACCGCGGAGCGGCGGAAGCGTCCTACAGGAGGGAATCCGCCGCTAGAAGCGACGGTCCCGAATCAATGTGGTGAAGCAGGCCATGACGGGGAGTGTATCGGACCCTCCGGGCGTGGTCCTCGCCATCACTCCGGGTGGAGCGGTTTCAGGACGGGTGCCATCCACCCGGCGATGAACGCGCGCAGCTCGACGTCGGGACGGGAGGCAGGGTCATCAAGGCAGAGCACCGACCAGCCCACGTGCACGGCGATGTCGGCCAGGTTCTCGACCCGGCCCTCGAGTTCGGGGAAGCGGGCGACGGCGGGAGAGAGCAGTGCCACCGCGTAGTCGTGTGCGCGGCGAGCTGCTCCCGGATCGAAGATCGGGTTGGCCGTTCCGGAGAGCGTGAGTTCCCGGAGCAACGGATCGCCGAGGACGTGGTGACGCGCCTGGACCATCATCTCGACGAACAGTTCCAGTGGCGTTTCGGTCGACTCCATGAGTTCGGCGAACGCCCCGGTCAGCGAGGTGAGCCGGTCGGAAACCGCCTGCGACACCAGCTCCTCCCGGGTACCGAAGATCGAATGGACGGTCTGACGACTCACTCCCGCACGCCTGGCCACTCCGGCGACGTTCACGGCGGTGAAGCCCGACTCCCCGATCACGGCTCGGGTGGCCTCGAGGATGATCTCCCGGGATCGCACCCGACCATTATCTGCCAGCGTCACGCGACGCTGCAGCCGAACC
The DNA here is from genome assembly GCF_014145245.1 of Dietzia sp. B44. NCBI lineage: Bacteria > Bacillati > Actinomycetota > Actinomycetes > Mycobacteriales > Dietziaceae > Dietzia > Dietzia sp. B44. The sequence continues at coordinate 4,426 of NZ_JAALEF010000302.1, forward strand.
TCCCCCCGCCGTCGAGAGTGGAGATCAGCCAGGGGGTCACCTCGTCGTGGATCATCGTGTCGTGGATGAGCGGGCCGAAGTGGTCCGGGAGCGTCCAGCCGGGCGCCAGGGCGGGCACTGGGGTGGAGCAGAACGTCACGTCGCCGCCGGCAGCGCACCAGTCGTCGGCGAGGGCGCGGGCCTGGCCGTAGGGAACGGTGTCGTCGTTCGGTGAGGACGTGATGAGTACCGGCGCGGTGGGGGTCAGCCGGCCGAGCTTCTGGTCGTCGAGCACCGCTTGCGCCAAGGGGTCGCCGGCGATCCACTGGTCAAGGCTGCGCCCGTCAACGGTGAGGTCGGAGGTCCGCAGAAAGGGACTCGAGAATATGACGTCTGCGATGCACTTGGTCTCCAGCGAGGCCAAGGTGGCGCGACCGTGATCGGAGAGGGCGGCGCCGACGAGTGTGCGCAGCTCAGGGTAGCGATCGACCATCCCGTTGACGGACCATCCGATCACTCCGCCGATCAGGGTTCCGTCGATCTGCCGTAGTACCTGTTGGAGGTCGGCCACCGGCGCCCCCGCCCAGGCGCCGCGCAGGTCGAGTTCGGGCGCGTAGGTGGGATGTAGTTCCGCGGCCGCGGCGGTGGCGCCGCCGCCCTGTGAATAGCCCGCCAGAAGTAGAGGCGAGCTGGCACCTGCGAGGGCGCGGGCGGCGCGAGCAGCATCGAGCACGGCACGACCGGTCTCGACCCGGTCGACGTAGCTGTGGATTCGGGGGGTGCCCAGGCCGATGTAGTCGGTCACCACCACGCGCGCTCCCATCGCGTGCCATTTCGCGGCCGAGACGAGTTCCTGGTTCGCGGAGAGGAACGGGTCGGGATCAACTCCCGCCCACAGCCCACTGGGCGCGGCGAGCGAGATGGCGCAGTGGTTGCCCTGGCCGGTGGTGCCCGGGGCGATGACGACGGTCGGCCGTTCGCCGGGCCCTCGCCACGGCCCTGATTCCTCGATCACCATTGCAGTGACAGCGGCGGGGGCGTCGTGGACATCGCGGGAGGTGAACATCATCCGCGTCGCCGCAGCGGGCCAGGCGCCGTCCGCCCCGGGAAGAGTGGCCGGGATGGTGACGGGCTGGGTACGGACCACCGCGCCGGGCTGCGCCGGTAGGTCGGCCGGCGGCTCGTAGAACGGATCGGCGACCATGTCGGACGTGTGCGCGTGGGTGTCCGCGGAACCGAGCGGGTCGGCGTGCGCGACGGGCGAAATCCCGAGCCCGACGACGACGAGGGCAGCAGTGGCGGTGGCGAAGGCTCTGAGTCGACGCATGTCGGCCTTTCTCTGGGTTCGCATCTAGAAGAGGTGGCCGACGTCGTGCCTGACGATCCTGTCGAGTGCGCGTTCGGCGATGGCGGCGATGGTGAGCGACGGGTTGCAGGCGGCCGTAGTGCCGGGGATGAGGGCACCGTCGATCACGTACAGGCCCCGCTGGCCCATCACGCGTCCCTCCAGGTCGCAGACCTGGTTCATGGCGGCTCCGCCGAGGGGGTGCCAGGTGGAGTTGAGGATCTCATTGGTGTCGGTGAGGTGACCGGACTCTCCGACGATCGCCCGCGCGGTACGCGAGATGTGCTGGCGGACGATGTGACCGTCACCTCCGGCGGGCCACTGGATGACTCCGCGGTCCTGGGCGGGGTCGTACACGATCCGGCCCCGGTCGGCGCTCACGCCGTACCCCACCAACACGGTGCTGTGGATCGGCACCCCGACGGAGGGCAGCGAGGCCTGGATGACGGTGTGAGCCGAGGCCGGGTCCTGCCAGTTGAGGCTGCCGTAGACCACAGGACCTCCCTGCACTGCCGGGAACCCGGCGGCCGGATCGGTCCAGATGTAGATCCGATCGGCGTTGGTGCCCCACCCCTCGCCGATCGCGTCGGGCAGGTCGGTCACCGCACCGTCCGCCTCGGCCCGGCCGAGGAGGGTGGTGGTGTTGACGGACCCGGCGGCGAGGATCAGCGCCGGTGCACGCAGGGTGAGCGTCCTCAGGAGGTTTCCGCTGACGTCGAGTACGTTCACGTCGAGTTCCCAGGAGCCGTCCGGTGCGCGGCGCATCGCCCGGACATCGTGCAGCGGCCGCACGTCGACCAGTCCGGTCGCCTCCGCCTGAGCGAGGTAGGTGACATCGACCGAGTTCTTGCCCCCGTTGTTGACGCCCAGGGAGCTGTCCCCGTTGGTGAACGACGGCCTCATCTCACCGCGCAGTTCGGCCAGGGCATAGTCCCAGTCGATCGGCATGGGGATCTTGCTGACCGGCAGGCCGGAGTCCCGGGCTCGCTGGGCGAAATGCCGTGAGGCCGCGTACTGGGGCGAGTCGATGAGCGCGTCGGGCGCCTCGGCGAGCCGGAGCATCCGGGCAACGCGGGGGAAGTACTCCCGGTCCATCTCGGACCAGTTGATGGCGCCCGGGAACCAGTCAGAGAAGAGCTCCTCGGTGGGCTGAAGTGACATGCCCTGGTAGATCAGTGATCCGCCGCCCACCCCGGTGGGCAGGACCGCCGTCATGTTCTCGCCCACCGAGGCCTCGAGCAGGCCGGTGTAGCGGGGCAGGTCGACCGGGCGACCGAACACCTCCGCGGCGCCGCCGAACCACACCGCGCGCTCATCGGGCGAGGTCGCACTGGGGAAGGTGTCGGAGTTCGGACCGGCCGGCCAGCGCCGTCCGCGTTCGAGGACCACGACGGGCACTCCCGCCTGGGCCAGTCGCAGGGCGGAGACGCCGCCGCCGAACCCGCTGCCCACCACCAGGACACGATGCTCCTCGACCGCATGGGGAATCCGTCCGGTGGCGGACGCGGAGCTGGCGGCGTCACCCGCCCGGGCCGCCGCGGAGTGCACGGTCGCCGCCGCAATGCCGGCCGCGGCCACCGAGCCCAGGAAGCCCCGGCGTGAGAGTACGTGCATTGGTCCCTCGAGTTCTCATCGGAAGTGACGGGCGCCACTCACCCCGGGAAAACTAGACACTTGCTCTCAACCTGTCAATATGTTCGCCATGGTGCTCGGAGCCCGAGTAGCTCCCTTGCACTGGCTGGGCTATCGGTCGGACGGAATCGTCGTCGTCGTCACCAGGCCGCGGTGAGACGTGGCAGCAACGCCCGGAGCTCGGCTACCGCGGCATCGGCGAA
>NZ_JAALEF010000302.1:7623-9715 GCF_014145245.1 Dietzia sp. B44
CACGGGTCGGCGCACCGCGACCGTGTCCGTCAGGCCGAGGAGGACCGCGAGGTGGGCGGCAACCCGGTAGCTGCCGTACCGGGCGATCAGGTCCCACAGCGGTGTGAGCCGAGCCGCGATCGCTTCGACTTCCGCCCTGTCACCGCGCCGGGCCGCACGCGTCAGAGCCACCGCGGGCTCGGGCAGCGTGCCGCCGACGACGGAATACCAGACGTCAGCGCCCCCGAGCAGCGCGTCACCGGCGAAGGCGTCACCGCTGACTCCCATCGTCACGTCATCGGGCACTGCCTCCCGGAGGACGCCCAGGCGATCGGTGAACGCCGGCACCGGGGCGCCGGGCAACTTGATGGATCGCACCTGCGGGAGCGCGGCGATGCGCTCGTGCATCGAATCGGTGAAGGCGACGTGCGTCGTACCGGGGTTGTCGTAGACGCAGATCGGCACCGAGGACCGCGCGGCGACGTCCTTGAAGAACCCGACCACTTCCTCGTCCGTCAGCGGCTGATAGGTCATCACCGAGACCAAGAGGCCGCTGGCTCCCGCCGCCTGCGCCGCATCGACGTTGCGGAGCACGTCGGACAAGGTCAGTGCCCCGACCCCGATGATCACCGGCACGTCGCCCGCGGCCGACACGGCCGCCCGCGCTACCTGCGCCCGTTCTGCCGTGGAGAGATACGGGTACGACCCGGTGGATCCGAGCGCCCCGATCGAATCGACGCCCGCCCCCACGAGCCGCTCGACGATTCGGGACACCCTGCCGGAGTCCACACCACCATCGCTCAGAGGAGTAACCGGGAACGCGCTCATGCCAGTGAACATGGCCCCACGCTAATCAGCGAGGCGAGCGGCAGCGGACTCCGAACCGAGTTCTCTGTTCGAAACGAAGATCATCAGGTCAAGCAGGCGCTCGGTGAGCTCGACGCCATCCGGAGTCAGCGAGTATTCGACGTGCGGCGGCACGACCGGCCTCGCATCTCGGTACACGTATCCGTCTGCTTCGAGGGTGCGGAGGGTCTGGGACAGCATCTTGTCCGTGATACCGGAGGCCCGGTGGCGCAGCTCATTCCACCGCAGCGGCTCGCCGTCGGAGAGCGCCGCCAGCAGCAACGGCGCCCACCTGCTGGTGACCCGGCTCAGCGCCTCACGGGTCGGGCAGTTCTCGGTGTAGATGCCCTCGCCGAAGGCTGCGGCCAGCCGGAGCGACGTGTCACTAACTTTCATACCAGTACCTTACTTCAAGGTGGGTACGCGCGATCGGAAACAGTTAGGCGCAACCGATGGTTAGTAGTCGTGTCAGACAGTTGACGTCCATCGGTCGACAGACCCAGTACCCAGGAGATAACTCGTGACCTACCTCGTGACCGGCGCCGCCGGACACCTCGGAGCCCTCGCCATCGAGTCGTTGCTCGACCGGGGCGTCGCTCCCGGCGATATCGTCGCCACCGCCCGCGACACCGACCGACTGAGCGCCGTCGCGGCACGTGGCGTGGTGACCCGCCGCCTCGACTACGACGACGTGCCGTCCGTGGACGCCGCGCTGGACGGTGTCGACCGACTGCTGTTGGTCTCGTCCAACGAGATCGGCCGGCGGGCCGCTCAGCATCGCACCGTGATCGAGGCCGCAGCCCGTCACGGTGTCGAGTTGGTCGCCTACACCAGCGTTCTCCACGCGGACTCCACCTCGCTGGGGCTCGCCCCTGAGCACCTGCAGACAGAGCAGGCCCTCGCAGAGGTGGGGATCCCGCATGTTCTTCTGCGCAACGGCTGGTACCTCGAGAACTACACCGAACAGATCCCCAGCCACGTGGCGCACGGTGTGCTCGGTGCGGCCGGATCGGGCCAGATGAGCGGCGCCACCCGCGCCGACTACGCCGAGGCCGCCGCGGCCGCTCTGATCGCCGACGACAGCGCCGGCACGACCTACGAGCTGGCCGGCGACACGAGCTTCACGATGGCCGAGTACGCCGCCACCCTGTCCGAGCTGGCCGGCCAGCCCGTGTCCTACACCGACCTGCCCCACTCCGAGTACGCGGCGGCCCTGGTCGATGCCGGACTGCCGGCCCCCGTCGTCGAGACACTCGCCGACATCGAC
>NZ_JAALEF010000303.1:0-3858 GCF_014145245.1 Dietzia sp. B44
CCGTGACCGTGACCACCCGCGACCAGTTCGACACTTCACGAGAGGCGGACCATCCGCGATGACAGCCAGCTCAGGACTCGACACCGCTCTCACCCCGCTGAGCTTCCTGGAGAAGGCCGCTCGTGTGTTCCCCGAGGCGACCGCGGTGGTGGACGGCCCCCGCCGCCAGAGCTACGCGGAGTTCGCCGATCGCGCCACGCGGCTGGCCTCACTCCTGCGGATGCGCGGGGTCGCCCGGGGCGACCGCGTCGGGGTGCTCGCGCCCAACTCCGCCGAGGCGCTGCTCGCACAGTTCGCGGTCCCGCTCGCCGGCGGGGCGGTGGTCGCCCTCAACACCCGCCTCGCGGCCCCGGAGGTCGCGTACATCACCGAGCACGCCGGGATCTCGGTGCTCATCGCCGACGCCGGTCTCCTGGCCGGGCTGGGGGACGAGGTCCCGGAGTCGATCAGTCTGATCCTGGTGACCCCCGACGCCGACGGCACCCAGCCGGACCCGGCCCGCTTCGGTCCCCGCGCCGAGGCGCTGGAGGAGGGCCTGGCACTGGCCTCCCCGCAACCGGTGTCCTGGGCGGTGGAGGACGAGGACGCCGTGATTGCCGTCAACTACACCTCGGGCACGACGGGGCGCCCGAAGGGCGTCATGTACACCCACCGCGGTGCCTACCTCAACGCGCTCGGGGAGATCATCACCCAGGGACTGGACTCGGACTCGCGCTACCTGTGGACGCTCCCGATGTTCCACTGCAACGGGTGGTGCACGACGTGGGCCCTGACCGGCGCGATGGGCACCCACGTGTGTCTGCGCGCCGTCCGGGGCGATGAGATCTGGAGACTGTTCGACGACGAGGGGATCAACCGCCTCGCCGGCGCCCCGGCGGTGTTGAGCACGATCGCCGACGACCCGGCGGCCCGGCCGGTGACGGGGATCCGCATGGTCACCGCCGGCGCCCCGCCCTCGCCCACGATCCTGCGACGCTTCGAGGACCTGGGCATCGACGTGACGCAGGTGTACGGGCTCACCGAGACCTACGGGCCGTTCACGGTGTGTACGCCCCAGCCCGACTGGGCGGACCTGGACCCGGACGAGCGTGCGGGTCTCAAGTCCCGTCAGGGCGTGGCCATGATCCACGCCGACACGGTCCGGGTGGTCGAGCGGACCAGCCCCGGCGAGAAGCACCTCGTCGACGTCCCGGCCGACGGCGTGACGATGGGCGAGGTCGTCATGACGGGCAACGGCGTGATGAAGGGGTACTTCGCCGACCCCGAGGCCACGGCGACCGCGTTCGCCGGGGGTTGGTTCCACTCGGGCGACCTCGGCGTGATGCACCCGGACGGGTACGTGCAGCTGCTCGACCGCGCCAAGGACGTGGTGGTCTCCGGCGGCGAGAACATCTCCACGATCGAGGTCGAACAGGCGATCGCGGCGCACCCCGACGTGGTGGACTGCGCCGTGGTCTCGATGCCCGACGAGAAGTGGGGTGAGCGTCCGAAGGCGTACGTCGTGGTGAAACCCGGTTCCGACCTCGACGAGGACGGTGTGATCGATCATTGCCGGACCAGGATCGCCCGGTACAAGGTGCCCGGTGCGGTGGAGCTCACCGAGGCCCTGCCGCGCACCTCGACCGGCAAGGTCCGCAAGAACGAACTCCGTGACGCCGCGTGGTCGGGGTGGGACAAGCGCATCAACTGACGGCCCCGCTCCTGCAGGGTGGGCCCGGGTGACGTTATTGTTGTCCCCAGGACCACAATCCGGTGCGCCCGGCCAGTTCGGATCGCACCCAGCCCCGACTCGCAGGAGGTCGACGCAGGCCCATGACGAACATCGTCGTACTGATCAAGCAGGTTCCGGACACCTACTCGGAGCGCAAGCTCTCCGATGGGGACTTCACCCTGGACCGCGAGGCCGCGGACGCGGTCCTCGATGAGATCAATGAGAAGGCCGTTGAGCAGGCTCTCCAGATCAAGGAGGCCGAGGGGGGCGAGGTGACCGTCCTGACCGCCGGTCCCGACCGCGCCACCGAGGCGATCCGCAAGGCCCTGTCGATGGGCGCCGACAAGGCCGTCCACCTCAACGACGAGGCGCTCCACGGCTCGGACGTCGTCCAGACCGCGTGGGCCATCGCCAACGTGCTGGGCACCATCGAGGGCACCGAGCTGGTCATCTGTGGCAACGAGGCCACCGACGGCCGCATGGGCAGCGTCCCGGCCATCATCGCCGAGTACCTGGGCCTGCCGCAGGTCACCCACATGCGCACCCTCGAGGTCTCCGGCGGGACCATCAAGGGTGAGCGGGAGACCGACGAGGGCATCTTCGAGATCGAGGCGTCGCTGCCCTGCGTCGTGTCGGTCGGAGAGAAGATCAACGAGCCGCGGTTCCCCTCCTTCAAGGGCATCATGGCCGCCAAGAAGAAGCCGGTCGAGGTCCTGACGCTGGCCGACACCAACGTCGAGGCCGGCCAGGTGGGCAAGGACAACGCGGCGACCACCGTCACGTCGTCGGTCCCCAAGCCGCCGCGCAGCGCCGGTGAGAAGTTCACCGACGAGGGCGAGGGCGGCAACGAGGTCGCCAAGTACCTCGTCGCGCAGAAGCTCATCTGATCGCGCTCACCCCGACCGACTCCCACCAGTCTTTTTCAAGGAGAATCCACCATGGCTGAAGTCCTCGTCGCGGTCGAGCACGTCGACGGCGAACTCAAGAAGGTCACCCTCGAACTGCTGACCGCCGCACGCGCGCTCGGTGAGCCGTCCGCCGTCGTGTTCGGTGAGACCGGCACCGCCGCAGCGCTCACCGACGCCCTCAAGGAGGCCGGCGCGGAGAAGATCTACGTGGCCGAGGGCGACGCGGTCCAGAACTACCTCGTCACGCCCAAGGTCGACGTCCTCGCCGGGCTCGCCGAGCAGGGCGCGGCGGCGATCGTCCTGGCCGCCACGTTCGAGGGCAAGGAGGTGGCGGGTCGCCTCGCGGCCCGTACCGGTTCCGGCACCCTGTGTGACGTCGTCGAGATCAAGTCCGACGGGTCCGCGGTCCACTCGATCTTCGGTGGCGCGTTCACCGTCGAGGCGACCGTCGCCGGCGACACGCCCATCTACACCCTGCGCCCGGGCGCCGTCGAGGCGTCGCCGTCCGCCGGGGCCGGTGAGGTCGTCGAGGTCGACGTCCCCGAGCCCGAGAACGCCGCCAGGGTCATCTCCCGCAACCCGATCGTCGGTGGCGACCGTCCCGAGCTCACCGAGGCGACCGTCGTCGTCGCCGGTGGTCGTGGCGTGGGTTCGGCGGAGAAGTTCGAAGAGGTCGTCGAGCCGTTGGCCGACTCGCTCAAGGGTGCGGTCGGTGCCTCGCGCGCCGCCGTCGACTCGGGGTACTACCCGGGTCAGTTCCAGGTGGGTCAGACCGGCAAGACCGTGTCGCCGCAGCTGTACATCGCCCTGGGGATCTCGGGCGCCATCCAGCACCGCGCCGGGATGCAGACGTCCAAGACGATCGTCGCCGTGAACAAGGACGAGGAGGCCCCGATCTTCGAGATCGCGGACTACGGCGTCGTCGGCGATCTGTTCAACGTCGCCCCGCAGCTCACCGAGGCCATCAACGCCCGTAAGTGAGTTCGGCGCGACAGCGCCCGGCAGTACCGACCGGACCCCGGCACCCCTGCGGTGCCGGGGTCCGGCGCGTTCGGGCGTATTCTTGCCGACGTCATGCTCACGATCCGCACCGCGCACTATCTCGACCACGCCGCGACCACCCCGATGCGCCCGTCGGCCCTGGCCGCCTACGCCGAGGCGGCCGCCACCGTCGGTAACGCCTCGTCCCTCCACGGAGCCGGCCGCCGCGCCCGTCGCCGGGTGGAGGAGGCCCGCGAG
>NZ_JAALEF010000304.1:0-2081 GCF_014145245.1 Dietzia sp. B44
GGCCCGCGCGGCGCGCGCTGCCGCCGGAGGCGCGGACCTCCTCGGCGGCGGCCAGGATGCGGGCGGCCTGCTCGTCACTCATGAGTGCCTTCTCGTTCGGTCGTGGGCGTGCTGACAGGGGGTCGGGTCAGCGGGCGGTGCGGGGCATGCCGAGGCCGCCCATGCAGGTCAGTTCGCGCATGACCTCGTTGACCCCGCCCCCGAAGGTGATCACGACGTTGCGCTTGTTCATCATGTCGAACCACCGCTGGAGTCTGGCGGTGTCGGGATCGGTGGGGTCGCCGAAGCGACCGAGCAGCTCCTCGATGATCCGGCCGACGTGCTGGATCTTCTCGGTGGAGAACACCTTGGACGCCGCCGAGTCACCCATCGACGGGTTCTCCCCGGCCGAGGAGACCTGCCAGTTGAGCAGTTCGTTGAGCCGGACGAACGCGAAGATCTCGGCGAGCCCGCGCCGCACCTCGGGCCGGTCCAGGTGACGGACACCGTCGGCACCGGTGCCCCGGGCCCAGCCGACCAGCTCGTCGTAGTACCCGCCCGGTCGACCGGACGGGGCCAGCATCACGCGCTCGTGGTTGAGCTGGGTGGTGAGCATTTTCCACCCGCCGTCGACCTCGCCCACCACCATGTCCGCCGGGACGCGCACGTCCGAGTAGTAGGTGGCGTTGACGTGGTGGGCGCCGTCGCAGGTGATGATCGGGGTGAACGAGAACCCCGGATCGGAGGTGTCGACGATGAAGATGGTGAGCCCGCGATGTCGGGAGTCCGGGGTACCGGTCCGCGCGGCCAGCCAGATGTAGTCGGCGTGGTGGCCGCCGGTGGTCCACATCTTCTGCCCGTTGATGATCCAGTCACCCGTGGCCTCGTCCCGCCTGGCGGTGGTCCGCAGCGCGGCGAGGTCGGTGCCCGCGTCGGGCTCGGAGTAGCCGATCGCGAAGTGGATCGAGCCGTCGAGGATCCCGGGCAGAAACTTCTCCTTCTGCAGCTCGGAGCCGTACTTCTGCAGGGTCGGCCCGACGGTCTGCAGTGTGACCGAGGGCAGCGGGACGTCGGCGCGGGTGGCCTCGTTGGTGAAGATCAGCTGTTCGATGTGGCCGAATCCCTTGCCTCCGAACTCGGTGGGCCACCCCACGCCCAGCCACCCGTCCCGGCCCATGCGGGTGATGATCTCCGCGTAGGTGTCCCCGTGGCGGGTGGTGGCGATGTCCGCCGCCTCCTCGGGCGAGATGAGCGTGGAGAAGTACTCGCGGAGCTCGGCCTGCAGCGCCCGCTGCTCTCCGGTGAGGTCGATGAAGGTGCCCTCCGGCGCCGCACCGGCGTCGGCGTCGGTGGAGGCGGGCGCCACGTGCTCGACGGGGTCGGACGCCACCGCCGACGCGAGGTCGTCCAGGTGCAGCTGCGCGCCGCCGACGAAGCGGGCCAGATCCTTGACGGCCGAGGAGTACCGGAACATGGGGTAGGTGATGTCCACCCCGACCCCGCCGTGCAGGTGGTGCAGGATCTGCACCGCACGCGGTCCCTCGGTGGCCAGCCAGTAGGCACCGATCGTCGGGTCGGTGGCGTACCGGTCGGCCGGGCCGGTGAGCCCCTCCGAGACCCGCCAGGTCACCGACTGGGAGATCACGTGCAGCGTGCGCGAGATGATGTACACGTCGGCCAGCTCCTGCTGGACCGCCTGGAACGAGCCGAGCGGCTTACCGAACTGCACACGCTGCTTGAGGTAGTCGGCGGTCATGTCCAACGCGCCGGAGACCAGGCCGTCACCGTGGGCGATGCACGCCGACAGGACGAGCCGTCGGAACTCGTCGAGGACCGATCCGTCCCCCGGGCCGCGGATCACGTCGTCGTCGTCGACCGGCGTCGCGTCGAACCGCATCGCGTACTCCGGCACGCCGAGCGACCCGAGGGTCGGGGTCAGGGTGACCCCGGGGGCGTCGGGGGCGACGACGAGGACGGGGGCTCCCCCGGCCGTGGACACCGGCACCAGGACGGACCGGGCCTGGGCCGCGTAGCGGACCGCGGTGACGGTGCCCGTGATCGTCCCGCCGTCGAGGCGCACGGTCGGCTCGAGCGGGAGCGGG